>JBEKJA010000169.1:0-6279 GCA_050011475.1 Syntrophales bacterium | reverse complement strand
CGTTGCATTCGTGATTATGTTGGCATCTTTACTTGTATGTCCAGTAAGTGCAGAACAAGGTGGGGGGCACTCCGGTGGGTATCACGGTGGGCGATACTCCGGTGGGTATCACGGTGGGCGATACTCCGGTGGGTATCACGGTGGGCGATACTCCGGTGGGTATCACGGTGGGCGGTACTCCGGTGGATATCACGGTGGGTGGTACTACGGTGGATATCACGGTGGGTGGTACTACGGTGGATGGTGGTATCCTTGGGGCGGAATAATTCCCTTTTTACCACTCTATTACGAAACCATGTGGATAGGTGGTTATCCTTACTACTACGCTGATGGGATTTATTATGCACCAACCACAGGTGGTTATATGGTCGTTAATCCACCTCGAGATGAAGTCAATCAACCATCATCAATAGAGCAACCATCAATGCAGTTGTTTGTCTATCCCCGCAAAGGCCAAAGTGAAAAGCTACAGGCAAAGGATCGCTACGAATGCCATCGTTGGGCAGTGGGACAGACGAACTATGATCCGACCCAACCGGCTGGCGGTGTACCATCGGTTCAGAAGGGCGCAGACTATAACAGGGCGATGACCGCCTGCCTAGATGCCCGGGGTTATACCGCGAAATAGTGAGCAAGAAGATTTGGGGAGAGGAGGGATTATAAGAGAAAATCATATTCAACACAATATAAGGCCTTGAATATTGTTACTTCATTATATTTATAAACAATCGCTATTTTCAGCCTATAATTCCTGAATATATTGAATGGCTTACAACCGTACACCAAAGGTTATGAGCATACATACAATTAGGAATTACAATGCGCCCTCAACCAGCAAAAATAACCGTAGTTTCCCCGCGGAAATAAACGAAGGAACCTGTGCCTTTGTTTCCATAATGACTATAGAGCCGATACTCCAAAAGAATTCTTTTTTATTATTCATGGTAACAACTTGACAAGAGGGGTATAAAGGTCAGAAAAGCATGGGCTGAAGCAAGCAAGGAGGTGGAATATGAAGAAAGCATCAGGAATAATGTTAGCGATAATGGTGGTGGCCGCTATTTTAATAGGAATTCTTATTACGGCGAAGTATTCCACAGCGGATCTGTCAACTCAGGAAATTAAGATTGGAGCCGGGGGATTTTCTATAGAAACTCCTGTTGTTTTAAAGGAGTTGCCGGTTCAGGCTATTGATGCATCCTCCTTTAAAGTTGATGTCCATCTATTTAAGGGCGAGAATGGAAATAAGTCATATTTCGTCTCATACTATGATTTACCACCTGACTATGTCGGTAAAGTTGGTACTGATGAGATATTTAATCAGCGTCTCAAAGGTATGATGGGCAGCCTTAGAGGGAAACTGTTAAATGAAAAAATAATCAGTTTCGATGGCAATTCCGGTAGGGAAATTGAAGTGTCTGCCGATACACAGGATGGAGTATATCTTCTCATATCGCATTTGTTTCTCGTCGGGAATCGTATCTATCACATAATGATCACGTCACCCAAGAATGTAGCAGAAAGTAGCGATATAAAATGCCTTAACTCATTTAAACTCTTGAAATAGTATTGAGTAGTTTTGTCTCCTGATACTTACTCAGTTATGATACTAAAGCGGCAGGTGTTCAAAGGCCGCATTAAGGATAAGGATTTCGATTGACCGTACAAAGATTCACATTGTGTTTATCCCCTATCTAACCTTTACCTTGAACGGAGGATGGTGGTATAATCTTTCCAGTATACTGGGGGGTGGAAAAGAAGGAAGTGGTATGAAACGAATTATTTCTATAGTTCTTGTTATCATGATGGTCATGTTTCTCGTAAACCCATTGTCCAGTGACGCACATGGAAGGTTTGGGCATGGTGACGATTGGGATGAAGGGTATGTGTGGGTGCCTTTGACGGTAATTGCAGGGGTACTGGTAGTATGGGCGGCGACGGTTTGGGCACGCTATCATTCACCCTATTACGCACCTCCACCAGTGGTCATCCAAGAACGGCCTCCGATGAATTTTCAACCAGCACCATCAATACAGCCATCGACGGCTGAAAGACTCTTTATCTATCCCCGCAAAGGCCAAAGTGAAGAGCTACAGGCAAAGGATCGTTACGAATGCCATAGCCGGGCTGTAAGCCAGTCCCAATACGACCCGGATCAGCCTCCTAGTGGCATGCCAGAAGCCCAGTTGTACCAAATACGAGCAGACTATCAACGAGTGATGGGCGCCTGTCTTGACGATCGCGGGTACACCGTGAAGTAGCAGATCGAGGGATGGAAGTTTATTGAAAACTAAAATACCTGTCATTATGAAGGAGGAGCAATGAAGAGATATCTGAGATGCCTGTATTGGATCATCGCCACAATAGTTTCATTGTCATTGTTCGGGGGGTGCGCTACCGCGCCGTTAGGTCCGATGGTTCAAGTGATGCCTGCTCCTGGAAAACCATTTGAGATGTACCAGAAGGAGGTGCAAGAGTGCAAGGATTGGGCATTCCAACAGATAGGCGGCCAAGCCGCTGTGGATAAGGCCAACACTACCGCTATTGAACACGGTGCGATTGGAACCCTATTAGGAACGGTTGTCGGAGCCCTTATCGGCTCCGCATCAGGACACGTTGGCGGCGGTGCAGGAGTCGGAGCTGGTGCCGGCATGGTTGTCGGGGGTGCTTCTGGAGCTAACAACGCGGCCATGTCTACTGCACAGCTACAGCGTTTGTACGACAATGCATACGCGCAGTGCATGTACAGCAAGGGAAATCAGGTGCCTGGCCCGCGGTGGTAGCAATTTCGATGCTTGGCTGTATGTCTTCAAATGGTTTTGACAAATCTGATGATTACCGATTCTAATCTTCTATTCAGAACTGGATTACAATTATGAGGATTACAGGAAGAAAGCGAGGACGTTTATTAAGGAGTACTATTCAAGGAAACCTCTTGAAAAGGAGCGTATGGGTGTACGTCTTCAAATGGTTTTGGACAGATTGGATCAAAAACTAAGAGAGGGTTTCAGCACCCATATAAACCTTTCCTGCCTTTTCGGCAAGCCTCAAAGTACGATTCTGTTTCCTTCGTAAGTGATGGGAGAAACAGGGATAAATAGGGATAACGAAAGAGATTGATATCTCAAATAGTTATCCCTTTTTTTTATTTTGGGTGAATAGGGGAGTTGCAGGGAAACCGGGGGTTATTTTCTGCAATGTGTTGACCAAGTGTTGACCAAACTCCTATATGAACCGGTAAAAATACGGTAACCTTTTGTCCAGGCTTTCTTCCTAAAAGATTGTTTTTCTCATCTTAATTGTCCATGCTGGATTTTAATCCATAATAATTAAAAATGGCAGAACTTTAACTTAACATGTGATACAAGTACCAGGAGCAAGTCATTTTTAATCAACAACTATCATAATTGAAAAGGAGGTGGTTGATTCAATACAGCCCAATACATGGGTATAATAACAGATTCGCTTTAAGAGGCATCACATTACTATTCCGTTCAAACCAATCTGGTATCCATCCGGCAGTTGGGAATGAACACTAACCAAATTCCAAGGAGGGAATCATGGCCGTATTCAAGAACACGGAAGAGATGTACAAGATGCTGGGTGATCTCTGGAACCACATCATATTCGAAGTCAAACTGGGCGAAAAGCTGAAAGAATTTGATGTCACCATTAAATTTGTCATTAAAGATCCGACCGGTTTCATCTGGATCAGCCACGACAAAGTGATCCTTGGCGATGAAGCGAACAAGGATGCAACTATTACCATGGAACTGTCGGGCGACACAGTCCACAAATATTGGCTCAAGCAGATTTCTCTCCCTGTTGCCTTGGCTACTCGAGCAATCAAATCAAAAGGCCCCATCCCAAAAGTTCTGAAAATGCTGCCGTACCTGAAACCCGTGTTCGAAGCATATCCGACCTTCTGCAAGAAGCACGGTATCCCCATTTAAGCATGGGGGGAAACAGAGCAAAGCATCTTCTTACCGGACGGACCCAGGGATAGGAATTTGTGGACAGGAGCCCAATCTCACTTTCCATCAAGGAGCCCCAAGAATGACCGCAAGTAAAGTTCCAGGACATTTCGCGTATGAAATAGAAGCAAAGGCGGAAGATTTTCCGGACTTTGGAATCATTACCTTTGAGAATGATGAATACCCCGAGGAGATTGTCTCATACAAAGACATTGTAAGCAACGGGAGGAAAATCGCCGTTGAACTCGTTAAATCAGGCATAGGAAAAGGCGATTCATTTGCTCTCCTGATGAGGAACCATCCGGAGTTCATCTATGCCATGTATGCGGCGTCACTAATCGGTGCCATCTTGACACCGATTGATCCCCGTACGAAAGGCAGCAGACTTGCATTCGTCCTGAAGGACTCCCATTCCAGGGGAGTTATCCTGGCCAGCGAATTCCTGGCGAACTTCGAGGAAGTACGGGCTGATGCCCCCGGGGTTAAGGTCATAGGTGTCGCATACAAGGACGGCATGAATATTCCGGTAACGGGAAAGTACCCGAACCTGAATGAGATTCTTGCTGGGCATGAAGCGCCGGGACCTGAAATCCGAAATGATGACATCAATGTGCCCTTCCAGATCATCTATACCTCCGGAACAACGGGTGACCCCAAAGGGGTGGTCGTAAAGGGCAACCGGCTGTCTTCCTTCACTCTGCTGGCCCAGCTTATATGGCAGTATAAACCGGAGGACAAACTTTATACCGGGCTTTCGCTGACCCATGGCAATGCTCAGGCGGTTACAATGACCCCATCGCTAATGCTATCCATACCATCCGTCATCAGCCGCAAGTTCACCAAGAGCCGCATCTGGGATATCTGCCGCAAATATGGCTGCACAACCTATTCACTGCTGGGCGGAATGATGATGGGAATCTTCAGTGAACCCGCAAAACCAGACGACGCAAACAATCCCGTTCGTCTGGTGATTAGTGCGGGGACACCTTTGCCTATATGGGAAGCATTCGAGAAGCGATTTAATGTAAAGATCCATGAGTGGTTTGCCGCCGTGGAGGGCGGATTCGCCCACAATCCGCCAGGCGCCGGACCAATAGGATCCTTCGGCAAGCCCATCCCGGGAATCATGGAAATGAAGATTGTCAGTGAGGATGATACGCAATGTGACCCTGGCGAACCAGGGGAAATCGTCAGCCGGATGGTGGGGCAGAAGACAGAAGTGGAATATGTCGGCAAGAAAGATGCTTCCGATGAAAAGACACGCGGCGGCTGGCTCCGTTCAGGCGACATCGGTCATACGGACAAGGATGGATGGTTCTTCTTCGATTATCGCATCGGCGGAGGACTCAGAAGATCCGGTGACTTCATTCAGCCCGAGCATGTGGAAGCAATCATCGCTGAGCATCCCGATGTAACGGATGTCTGTGTTTATGGAATCCCCGCTGCATCCGGCGCTCCCGGGGAAAGCGATATAGTCGCCGCATTGGTACCGGCGCCAGGCCACAAGATTGATCCAAAATCTATTTTCGCTGTATTCAGGCAGAAGCTGGAGGGAAATGCCGTCCCCTCTTACATTCAGGTAGTGGATGAAATCCCGAAATCGGCATCGGAAAAGAACCTTGATCGTCTGCTGAAGGAAAATTTTAAAAAGGATGCAAGCAACGTATACAAGTTGGAAGAATATCGGTGAAATAAAAATTGGTTAAACTCAGGAAAGGAGCCATCTCATGCAGAAATATGTTGAGGACCTCAATTTTCGGGGTGAAGAGCATATCAGTGAGTGGACCCCGTGGTCGCCTCAAGATATACGGCGCAAAAAATGTGCGCTTGAGGCAGCCCGGCTCATGATGAACTCGGCTCTGACAGCCCCATGCACAGGCGGGGTGGGTCAGATAGAAGGCCATATTGTTTATGGCCAGGAGGAATTGGAGACAGTCGCCAGGAAGGTTGAGGAAATTGCCCATAAGAATCCCAACTGGGAAGAGCCTTTCCTCTATGAAGCCGTCATGGCCCGGGATTCCGATGTGATTCTCTTCATCGGCAATACACGCTGTCACGAGACCCCGCTGGATGCAGGCTGCGGCCTGTGCGGTGGGACCTTGGACTGCGGATATTTTTACAATAAGAAGAAACATAAACTTGGATTGGTTGATAATACGGATCGCTCTTCAACCAGGATGATTAATGGACCTCTTTGTACGACCCGGGTGAATGACCTGGGTTATGCGGTGGCCAGTGCGTTATGGACGGCACGTACCCTTCTCGTCGATTCACGTCCGTTCGCCAGCATCGGTATAGCCGGCCA
>JBEKJA010000168.1:0-6297 GCA_050011475.1 Syntrophales bacterium | reverse complement strand
AGACATGGGATATTCGGCTCCAATTCATCATTGAGGCTTTAACTCTTTCCCTGATCGGTGGCCTCCTGGGAATCATTATCGGGGTGAGCTTTTCGCAATTTATTGCATCTGTCGCCGGATGGACGACAGCGATTTCACCTCTGGCGGTTCTCCTGGCTTTTGGCTTTTCCGGTTTCGTGGGTATCTTTTTTGGTTTTTATCCAGCTTACAAAGCGTCTCTCCTTAATCCCATCGACGCTCTGCGTTACGAGTAATGGAATAAATGACGGAATTATATTGCAAAGTGATGAGAACATGTCATAACTAAACGTAATGAATTTGGGAGGTATAAACTATGTTTTCAGGTATTTTTCGCCCCATGCATTTACTTGTGCTTTTGATTGTTGTCCTGATTATCTTCGGGCCCGGAAAGCTGGCTGAGCTGGGCGGCTCCCTTGGAAAGGCAATTAAAGGGTTCAAGAAGGAGATAACCGGACCAGATGATGAAAGGAAGCAGGAATAGGCGTGGAACATAAACTTAAACCGGAAGATATCGCAGGTGGTCAAGCCATTATAGAAGGCGTGATGATGCGATATGGAAACAGTATTGCGTCAGCGGTCAGGAAACCGGACCATGAAATTGTCGTCCAGGAGCAGCATTATGTTCCGCTCACCAAGCGTTACAAATTGCTGGGGCTCGCATTCGTCCGCGGATCGGTTACACTGTTCGAAATGATGATCGTGGGAATGAAAAGCCTTCTCTTCTCGGCGGAACAGGCATTGGATGAAGGCCAGAAGAATCAGCAAAAAAAATCCCTCCAATGGGAGTTGACTTTATCCATGATGTTCAGCATTGGTGTGGGACTGCTGTTCTTCATCGTCATTCCCGCATACTGTTTTTCAATATTGAAAAGCGCCCTGTCCAGCACCATCTTATTGAACCTTGTTGAGGGCATGATCCGGCTGGGAATTTTTCTTTGCTTTCTGAGCGCCACCCTGCTGATGGAGGATATGCGGCGGATTTTCATGTATCACGGTGCAGAGCATAAAACCGTCTTCGCCTGGGAAAATGGCCAGGAATTGACCGTTGAAAATGTCAGGAAATTTTCCACACGGCATCCCCGCTGCGGAACGAGTTTTATCCTTGTGGTGATGATTGTTTCCATCTTTGTATTCTCCCTCCTGGGCCGTCCGGATTTTGTGCACAGGGTGGTATATAAACTCGCACTCCTCCCCGTTGTTGCAGGCATCTCCTATGAGGTCATCAGATTCACCGGTAAAAAAAGAGACTGGGGATGGGTTCAGTCCTTAAGCTGGCCAGGATTGATGCTGCAGAGAATAACTACAAGAGAGCCTACGGATGATCAAATCGAAGTGGCAATCGTCGCTTTGAAAAGAGTCCTTAAACAACCATAGGAGGATTGTAAATCATGGATTTTGAGGCGCTTCTGAAAAACAGGCGTTCCATCCGGGATTTCCAGGATAAGGATGTTCCACTAGATATTCTGAGGGAAATAATCCAGGATTCCTGCTTTGCGCCATCTTCGGGCAACGGCCAGTCGTGCCGATTCATCATCATAAGGAAAAAGGACTTCATTGAGAAGGTATCCGCCGAGAGCAAACGAAGCTATCTAGCCGACCTCGCCAGGAATCCGGGGGAAAGTTACAAGAAGTATGAGAATATTCTGCGGGTTAAAGATTTCAATGTTTTTTATAATGCGCCTTGTGTAGTGTTTGTTCTTGGACCGGCTCAGATCCGATCCCTGCAGGTAGATTGTGCGCTGACTGTGGCTTATTTCATGCTTTCAGCAACTTCAAAAGGTCTGGGAACATGCTGGATAGGCTTGGGAGACAACATACAGAATGATAAAATCATTCGCGAAATGGGAATCCCTGATGATTGCAGAATCGTAGCTCCTATCGCCGTAGGTTATCCTGTCAGTATCCCTTCAGTTCCTGAAAGACACGCTCCCGATATTATTCAGGTCATTGAATAGAGTTCATATCCATTCGAAGGAGATGATATATGAGAGTACGGGTTTCGGCTGTTTTTGAGCAGGCTGGAGAAATTCTCTGCATGAAATACATTTACGGCGGCAAAGAAGTCTTTGCCCTGCCGGGCGGCGGCGTTGACAAAGATGTATCCATGCAGGATACGATTATCAGCGAATGGAAAAATGAACTGGGCGTGAAGGTGGTCGTGGGAAACGTTATCCTGATCGGTGAAGCGCCCGTCACGAAAAAACACCCACAGACACTCCATATTATCTTCAATGCAAACGAACTGCATGGGACACCGAAAGTCAGGCCGGACAGCACTCACTCTCTGGATATTGCCTGGATTCCGATTGACAGGCTCAGGAATACACCCCTGTATCCCGATGTCGGTAAACAGCTCTACGAGTGCTTGATAAGCAAAGAGAGATCTTCTATTGAGTTCATCGGAAACTGCATGGAAAGAGGATACTGGTAGGAAATAGATTCCCCATCCGCCGACAGATGATAAATCTCCACAGCATTGATGAATTGAAAACGATTCTCGACGAAACACGGGTTTCCACTGGGGAGTCTGTCAAAAAACTGCATTCCCGGGATGAGTCTTATCATACTCCCGTTTTACCCGATGTTGTTGTATGGCCTCATTCAACCGAGGAAGTCGCCAGGCTCGTGAGATGGGCATATGGCAGGAAGATACCCATCACACCCTGGGGGGCGGGAACAAGCCTGGAAGGAAACCCCATGCCGGTAAAAGGCGGACTTGTGATCGATTTCGAGCAGATGCAACAGATGCTTGCCGTCCATCCGGAAGACTTCCAGGTAGATGTCCAGGCTGGCGTTATTTACAAAGAACTGAATAAAATGCTGGGAAAGCACGGACTTTTTTTCCTCCGGACTCGGGAGCTGCAGCGACTATCGGAGGCATGATCGGCAATAATGCCAGTGGAATACGTACGGTGAAATACGGTGCGACGAAGGACTATGTAATGAAGCTTGTAGTCGTTCTCCCGGGTGGCGACGTAATCAGGACAGGAAACCGTGCAAGGAAAAGTTCATCGGGCTATAACCTGACTCAACTTTTTATAGGATCGGAAGGCACCCTCGGTATCATAACAGAGGCCACTTTAAGGCTCATCGGATTGCCTGCCAACTTTATGGCTGTGAGGGCCACATTTCCAACTCCCCAGCATGCCACGGATTCCGTTTATCAGATTATGCACTCGGGGCTGTCGCCATCTGCCATGGAGTTTCTTGATACGAATGTGGTAAAGGTTCTCAATCTTGACCGCAATCTGTCCCTCGAGGAAAACCCTACACTCCTGATGGAATTTCATGGGTACAGCCAGCGGGGGTTGGAAGATGAGATGATTTTTGTGGAAGAAATCTGCCGTGAGAATCAATCGATCTCCCTCGATAAAAGCCTTGGCCAGACCGAAAGGGTCCGTCTTTGGGAGGTCCGGCATCAAACTTTCGAGTCAATAAAACGGTCACACCCCGGCCTTCTGCCTTTAATCATCGACGTCGTAGTACCGCTTTCCCGGTACAGCGAAATGATAACTTTCGTTAAAGATTCGGTAAGCGATTTAGTGGCTTATGTATTCGGCCATGCGGGTGACGGGAATATTCATGTAAATATTTTGGATGATCCTGGTGATGAAACTCGATGGCCCCATGTAAGAGGAAGCAAACAGAAAGATTGTGTTGAAGGCAATCGAGATGGAAGGAACCTGTACAGGAGAACATGGTGTCGGAATCGGAAAGCGAGATTTCCTGCCGCATGAACACGGCACAAGCCTCGAGGTCATGAAAAATTTAAAAAAATTCTTCGATCCCAAAGGTTTAATGAATCCGGGAAAGTTCTTCATCCAGATGGTATAATGTAAAGAACTATTATGATAGATCAACTCACCAACAGTGCTGCCGGTTATCTTCAGGGATCGGTATTGCTTGCTTTCCTGGCTGCCTATATTGGAGGAGTCCTGGTAAGCTTTTCGCCTTGCATTTATCCGGTAGTGCCGATTACCGTTGCGTTCATTGGTGCCCGATCGGCTGGATCCCGGATCAAAGGGTTTATTCTTTCCGTTTTTTATGTTCTGGGCATTGCCCTGACCTACACCATTCTGGGCGCAGCCGCGGCCCTGTCCGGACATCTTTTCGGGACAGTCCAGGCCAATCCGTGGGTGTCCTTTTTCATGGCCAATGTCTGCATTATCATGGGGTTGTCCATGCTGAACGCCTTTACCCTGAACATCCGGACTCCACCCTTTATTACACGCCTTCAGCCGCGGAATAAAGCCCATGGATACGGAAGCAGTTTTGTGGTTGGGATCGTTTCAGGCTTGATCGTCGGACCCTGTACAGCTCCGGTGCTCGCAGTGCTCCTCTCGTATGCGGCAACCAGGCAGAATCTGCCTTTTGCAGTCAGCCTCATGTTTATCTTTGCCCTGGGCATGGGAACTCTCCTGATTCTTCTTGGGACATTTGCCGGTCTGATCGCAAGCCTCCCCAAATCGGGTGCATGGATGAACCGGTTCAGCCGAGCCTGCGGTTGGATCCTCATTGGAGCTGGTGAATATTTTCTAATACAGGCCGGCTTCTTATGGGCATAAGGACGGAAAATGACTATTGGAAAAAATCGATTTCAAATGATCCGGATACTAATCTGCATTTTTGTGTGTTTATGGGGAATTATCGCCTGCCAGGGTAAGCAGGATGCACCCGGCGTAAAAGAATCATCCAGGGACAGTATGGACTTCACCCTCAAAGATTTGACCGGACAATTCTTTACGCTCAGCGAACAGCAGGGTAAACTGGTTCTCCTTATCTTTAGTGCAACCTGGTGTCCCTCGTGCCGATCGGAAATTCCACATTTTAAACAGCTATACTCAACCTATGGCCCTCTCGGCCTGACAATTGTCAACATTGACATCCAGGAATCGATGGAGAGGGTCTCCCGCTTTTCATTGAACAATACATTGCCTTATCGAGTTCTCCTCGACACGGATGCTTCTGTTGCCACCGCCTATAATATCCACGGAATCCCCTCGCTTGTTCTCATTGGCAGGGACGGAAAGCTGATCAGCCGGGAATATAGCTTGATGGACAATATACTGGCCGACCTTTTCCACCATGGCTGATAGTCCTGCAATCAACTTTTGCGTTTAAAATGTTCCATCCAGCTTTTGAATGCTGTCTGTATCGTATAAGCCGCTGCTTCCATGCCGATCCAGTGCGTATTGACCGTTATGTCATACTGGGTCGAATCCGTTACGTCGGCATGAAAATATTTCCTGATAAAAGCCCGGCGGTCTGCTTCGGTTTTTACAACATAGCCCTCTGCCTGTTCCCTGGTTAATTTAAAGTCGCGCATCGTGTTCTGAATCCTGTCTTCAAGCGGCGCGATGACTCTGACTTTGAATGTAGTTTCCTGCGGAAGAATGTATTGGGCTCCACGGCCCATTACGATTACATCACCATATGCCCCGATCGTACCAATCACTTTTGTAAGGTGGCCAAGATATTGATCAGGCCACAAATGCTTCGCCTCGAACAGGGCTGACAGCCATGTATCCCGCAATGGTACGGCTTTCTCATCAAGTGACTCAATAACTTTCCGGCTCATCTTGGCGCTCTCTGCAACATGCTGGATGATATGTCCCCCTATAAGGTCCATCTTCAGTTCATCGGCAAGCTTCCGGGCGATTCTGCTGCCGCCGCTTCCCGATTCACGGGATATGCTGATAACAGGTCCCTTCTTGATGGTATCGTCTTTCCCTTTGTTGATGCGTGTACGCCATTTCTTGATTTGGGACTCCACAAGGAGGTCCATCGTCTCCTTGTCTTCCAGGTTGGCCGTATAAGGCGTTTTGATTGTCAGATCCCGCGTATAGTCCGGACAATTGAAATAGAGGAATGTATCGGTGACCACGTGGAAACGTTTCGAACAATCTTTCCGCCATGCGCAGATGCCACAACTCGATCTGTCCATTGTCATTGTTCTTTCCTCCTTTCTTCAAGAGGATGCAATCTATGACTCCTTCAAAGCTTCGAAACCGCCGACAATGTCCAGAAGTTCCTCAGTGATGGTCATCTGGCGCTGGCGGTGATACTGGCCGTGGAGCTCCTGGAGACGCTCTTCGATGTTTCGCTCGGCATTCTGCATGGAAGCAAGCCGGCTGGCATTCTCACTGGCCAGCGATTCCGCAAAGGCACGATAGAGGGAGACGAACAGATATTCCCGGATCAATGCCAGAAACAGGGCATTCACATCCATAGTAAAAAAAGGGAGCGAACCCTGGGGCCATGGCTTTTTCTCAAGCT
>JBEKJA010000167.1:0-6306 GCA_050011475.1 Syntrophales bacterium | reverse complement strand
CGTCTGTCATATCGAAAACGAGCATGCTGTCCTTAAGGCCGTTGAAGCTGTCGACAGGCAAATGGGTATAGCTGTTGACGCATCCTTGTCTGCGGGTATGGTGGTAATCGTGACAGCAGACCATGGTACCGTGGAAAAGTGGCGCTATCCGGACGGAGCCATTGATACTGGCCATACGGACAGCCCTATACCATTCATTCTCATTGATCCTGCTTATGGCGTGAGTCTCACTGAAGGTGGGGATTTGACCGATATTGCGCCCACCGTACTCGACCTTTTCGATATCCAGAAACCTGGCACCATGACCGGACATTCTCTCATCGCCCGGAATTCAACTCAGGAGAGAAATTCTTCTTGCCGGCTGTTATTGATTCTTCTCGACGGTTGGGGAATATCCAAAGAGGGATCAGGAAATCTCATCAGCCAGGCAAACACACCGAACATGGACCGGTTCATGACGATGTTTCCGTATACGACTCTATTATCCTCCGGAGAGGCTGTGGGATTGCCGCCTGGGACAGTGGGCAACTCGGAGGCGGGACACCTCCATATCGGCGCAGGCAGAAAGATTTATGCAGACCGCGTAAGGATTGACCTGTCTATCAGCGATGGTTCATTTTTCAGAAACGAAGCTTTCCATCAGGTCATGGGAAAAGTGACAGACGGCAATGCCCTGCATATCATGGGAATCGTCTCCTTCTTCAGCTCTCACGGCTCGATCCTTCACCTGTTCGCCCTGATGGAAATGGCCAGGAATGAGGGCATAAGAAATTGCTTCATTCATGGAATGCTCGGACGGCGTGGCGAGCTTCCGGAAAGTGGTGCAAGATATATAAGAAAGATCGAAGAAAAAGCCGAAGAGATCGGCCTCGGACAGGTCGTTTCAGTCATAGGACGCTACTGGTCCATGGATAGAGAAGACAAATGGGACCGCATCGAGAAGACATACCGGATGCTGGTGTGGGGAGAGGGAACGCCTGTTTACGGCAGATCTTGAATGAAGGAAGTAAAACCATGAAAATCAGCATCAATAAATCCACCCTGATGCTTGTCGAAGGGAATATCACACAGGAGGAAACGGACGCCATCGTCAATGCAGCCAACTCCCACCTTGCAGGAGGATCCGGTGTGGATGGCGCCATCCATACCGCCGGTGGCCCCGCGATTATAGCTGAATGCAGAAAGATCGGATCATGCCCTACAGGGGGGGCCTGCATTACAATCGCCGGAAATCTGAGAGCAAAGTATGTAATCCATGCGGTCGGTCCTGTGTATCATGGCGGTATGAAGGGTGCAGCTGCTCTTTTGAAGGGTGCTTACCAGGAAAGCATGCAGATTGCAGATGCAAGGGGTCTGAAAAGCGTTGCATTTCCTGCGATCAGTACAGGTGCTTATGGATATCCGGTACCGGAGGCTGCAAGAATCGCCTTAAAGACGGTTATCGATTTCCTCAAGGGCGACACTTCAATCGACCTGGTTCGTTTTGTGCTTTTCGGAAGGAAAACCTATGACGTTTTTGCTGAAGAGGTGAAGACCTATGAAAAAGAACTATCTTTTATCCTTTGATATCGGAGGGGGGTCGGGGAGGTGTCTTTTAATCGATCCCGATACGGGAAATATCACCACAGCCAGGCGGGAATGGACCCATCCGGTCGCACCGGGCACAAACGGACTCGGCTTTAATCTGGATATATATACCATTATCCGGAAACTTGCTGAAGCGACAAAGGAAGCCCTCAGTAAAGCCAATGCCGCCCCTGAAGACGTGATTGGGATTGCAGCGTCAAGTATGCGGAACACAACCGTCATCCTTGATACCGACCGAAATGTCCTCATGGGAACACCCAATCGCGATGCGCGTGCCCTTGAAGAGGGACTGATTCTTGGATTTGAAAGAGGCAAAGAGATTCATGAACTTTCCGGCCACTGGCCGAGTCCCCTTTTCCTTGGAACAAGACTGCTCTGGGTAAAAAATAAGGCACCTGATCTTTTAAAAAGAGCAGCCATTGCACTGTCGTTATCCGACTGGTTCGGATACTGGCTTTCAGGCTGCATTGCCGCTGAAAAGTCTCAAGCCGGTGAAACACTTCTCTACGACTATAAGAAGGATTCATGGGCATTCTATCTAATAGAATCACTAGGGTTATCCTGTAAGCTCTTCCCAGAAATTATCGAAGCCGGGACTCCTTTAGGTGGACTAACCGAAGAGGCTGCCTCAGTCCTGGGGCTTACTGCCGGAATTCCTGTTTCCGCCGGCGGGGCTGACACGCAATGTGCACTTCTTGGTGCAGGGGCTACGGCGGACGGAGACCTCACCGTCGTTGCAGGCACCACAATGCCTGTTCAACTGGTGACAAAAAAAATCGTTTTTGATGAGACAGGCCGTCTATGGACCGGGCAGCATGTTGTTCCGGAATGCTTTATACTGGAAAGCAACGGGATGACGACGGGAGAAGTGATGGACTGGTTTTCAAGGATCCTGTATTCTGAGTACTCTGATCCCTTACGCGCCTTTTTTGTCGATGCGGCAAAATCGATCCCGGGAGGTTCGGGAATTTTTTCCACTTTTGGTGCAACGGTCTTTGACGGGCGATCCATAAGTATTCCCGTAGGAAATATCAGCATGTCCCACATGATTACGAAAGACACTGCGCAGGGCCGCCGCCACATGGCCCGCGCGCTTATAGAGGGAATAGCCTATTCCGCCCGTGCAAATATGGAGCAACTGATGAAGGTCTCAGGATATTCAATCGGCAAGCTCCGTGTGGTCGGCGGAATGTCCAGGAGTTCCTTATTTTCAAAGATTGTGGCGGATGTCACCGGCTTTACCGTCCTCGTCCCCGCCATAACCGAAGTCACCGCTCTGGGCACTGCGATCCTTGCCGGAACAGGAGCCGGAGTCTTTTCCAGTCCGGCAGAAGGATCGGCAAAAGTTACGAAGATTGCGCTGAAACAATCACCGGCAGAAACATCGGGAAAATATCAGAGCCTCTATACCGGATGGCTTGACGCGCATACAAAGCGTGCCGATGCGGACCTGCACGTATCAAACCTGCTGACCGCGGCCATGTTCGAGTCAACATCCGGAGAAACCGTATCAGGCAATATAACCTTCCGTCCAAAAATATTTATCACCGCTTCCATGGATGCATTCGCTCTTGATCAGCTTAAAAAGATTGGAGATATAACCTATTCCAACTGGCGTGAGTCAATGAAAGTCTATAACGGCGGCGCAGAACTTGCTCATGCTCTTAAGGGATATCATATCCTGATCACCGAGATGGATATAGTAGATTTTGAAGCGATTCGAGATTCAGGTGAGTTGAAGACCATTGTCACCTGCCGTGGAAATGCGGTTAATGTCGATGTAGCCGCAGCCACTGCTTTTGGAATACCTGTAATCAATACACCCGGCAGGAATGCCGATGCGGTCGCCGATCTTACTGTGGCTTTCATGATCATGCTGGCGCGCAGGATGCCGCCCTCATTCAATTTTCTCAAGCAGGAGGGAATAAGAGCCGGGGATATGGGAAAGATGGCTGAAGCCTACCTGGCTTATCAGGGGGTGGAGCTATGGCGCAAGACTATAGGAATTATAGGATTCGGCAGCGTTGGCAGGCGGGTCGCACACCGTCTTAAACCTTTTGAGAGCCGAATCCTGTTCTTTGATCCCGCAATAGACTCTGACGAAGGTATTTTGTTGTCGGCGGAGAAAGTTCCCTTGGAGGAATTATTCTCTGTCAGCGATTTTATCAGCCTTCATGCATCCGATATTCATGCAACCAGAAAGATGATTGATCAAAACGCATTCGCATTAATGAAAAAAGGTGCATTTTTGATCAATACGGCACGTGCTTCGCTTGTAGATGACGATGCCCTCTTTGAAGCGCTTCAATCGGGCCGCATTGCCGGAGCAGCGCTCGATGTCTTTTCTTCGGAGCCTCCTGCTTCAGATGATAGGATCGTATCTCACCCGAACGTCATTGCTACCCCGCATTTGGGCGGCAATACGGGAGAGATTGCCTCGCATCAGGGGGTAATAGCAGCTGACCAGCTCACTAAACTCTTGACAGGAAGGGACTGCGATTATACTCTCAATCCGGATGTGTTTCATATTTTCACTATCTCAGGTCAGCGTCGGCAGCCCTCTGGGCGGAAACTCAAAGAGCTGTATAAAAATAAACGCCCTTCCATGACTTCGTAAAATTGAAAGAGCAACAGCCGATGGGTCAATACGACAGCTATAAAAAAAATATTCTTGAGGCAAGCCTCTGGCTTTCAGAAAATGGTTTTTTCGGTTCAAAAAGAGGAACAGGCGGTAATGTTTCAACACGGATAGCGGGCGAATCCGCCATGGCAATCACCCCCTCATCAGCAAAGTATCAAGACCTTTCCATAAGCAACATCTGTGTTTTGAATTTTGACCTTTCTCCCATGGAAGGAAATTTGGCACCATCGGTAGAATCAGGCATGCATAGGATCATCTATCAGAACCGGCCCGATGTAAATGCCATTGTTCATACCCATCAAATCTTCGGCAGTGTTTTTTCCCTTATCAACGAACCCATCCCGGCCCTGTTTGACGAAGTTTCCTTTGCCTTGGGCCATATGGTTGAAATCATTCCCTATGCTCTTTCCGGGAGTGCGGATCTTGCCGGCAATGTTGCCGGGAAAATATCGAATAACGCCAATGCATATATCATCCAGAATCATGGGATACTGGCCTTGGGCAGGAATCTCGATAAGGCCATTCTCCATGCGGAATTACTGGAAAAGGTTGCACAAATTTATTGCCTGGCAATATCTGCCGGAAAGAAAATAGATACGCTCCCGGATTCGATTGTAGAGATGGTCAGAACCATGAGAAATTTTGAAGTCAACGAAGCGCTTAAAACGAAGAAATAAAAATAATAAAGGGCATGGGCTAAAGGGTTTGGAGGGTCCAAGCCAATTGCCAGCAATGCATCGGCTGAAGGAAGGCAGTTAAACCGAAGGGTTGAAGCTGTAATGGAATAACATCATCCGGATTCTTCACCGGAAGGAGGCCATAGATCTGAACCCTATAGCCTCTGACCGGTGAATTGGTCTGTGGCAAAGTATAGGCATGCGTAGACGGTCATTTTCAGCTGGAATGCAAAAGCTATCGGACATTTTTCCGATCATCCTTAAGAACCATAATCTCTGCCTTGGCCTTGAAGATAAAAAGCTTCATACCATCTGGAACAGTGTAGTGGGCCCGACTGTGGCCGCTCAGACCTGCCCTGAGAAAATCAAAGGCAATACATTGTGTGTCTTTGTGTCTACCTCCGTATGGAAGCATCAGCTTCATTTTCTCAAGGATGAAATCCTCAAAAAGTGGAACCGACTGCCAAACCAAACTGCGATTGCCGACATTCGCTTCTCTATTGGCCCTATTGGGAAATCACTCAAGCATCAGCATCCAGCCACGCCTATTCATGTCGAGATCAGTCGCCTGAGAGACCAGGATAAGAGATTCATCGAGGACAGCCTTCAAAAAATAACCGATCCTGAACTTAAAGAGACCCTTAAACGGCTCATGGTTCGCGAAATCAGCCGTCGACGTCGTTTATTAACCCTTTAGGATCACTGAACAATCTTGTCGCAGCGGCACTATAATGGCCGTCATCATTATAAATAATCAAAGGCGGCATAATTTCCATCGCCTCCTTTGCTCCCTTTACTCCGGCAATCAGTACAAATTCCCCCTCCGTATCCTTATAGGAATGTACGATACGAAGCTGTTTTGGTTCCATGCCATGTTTACGCATCGTTTGTAACAGTTCTGCAAGGCGAGTTGCAGGGTAAATTGCATAAATCCGACCGTTGTTGTTCAAAGCATAGGAGGCTGCCTTCATGAAATCATGAAGAGTTCCCGTAATTTCATGCCTGGCAACTGCCTTCTGCCGATCCGGGTTAATGCGACCGGATCGAATCTTGCGGTAAGGCGGATTGGCTATTACCACATTGAATGATGAAGCAGGGATGATCTTTCTGATCCTTCGAAGGTCATCATGTATGATCCTCATCCTGTCTTCCAACCGATTCAGCCTGATGCTTCGTTGCGCAGCATCTGCAAGTGCTTCCTGAATTTCAATACCGACAACCTCACTGCAATCATCATGGCGGCAAAGAAGCATCCCTACAATTCCGCTGCCGGTTCCAAGATCAAGAATACGATCGCCTTTTTTCAGACTTATGAAATCGGCAAGCAGGAATGCATCAATGGAAAAACGGTATCCTCTTTTCTTCTGGATGATTTTGAGACTTCCACCCAGGATGGCATCA
>JBEKJA010000166.1:0-6318 GCA_050011475.1 Syntrophales bacterium | reverse complement strand
TTTGGATGGATCCTGCTTCCGGAAAATCTCATATTCAGATTAGCACCGTTATATAGACGCTTCAGGGGGAGCCTGGTGATGGAATTCATCACCGCCGTGGGACCGGACAGGGCATTTCCGTCCGTGGGGGTAAGCCCGTTGCCAAGGATATCTCCTGCGTTGCGGCCATCGGGAGTAGCTCCGGTAAAGGATCCCATGGCCAGGTGGAAACCGACGGAAAAAATTCCCGGCCAGAAAGCGCCGCCCCGGAAGTTCTTGTGTTTCGCCAGTACATCGCAGAAATGATTCATGACCTGTGCCGCCATATCATCGACATCTTCCTGGTCATTCCCATATTTCGGAACCTGGTTGAGGAAATAGGAGCGCTGGTCTTCCGCATCGAACCAGTCATCCGCCAGCCAGCGGCAAAGATCGGCCATGGCCACCCGCTTTTCCTCGAACACTGTCCTCTTTAATGAATAAAGGCTGTCCGCAATATTGGCGAAACCCATGAGTTGGACCCCGGTGGAGTTGTAGACAGCCCCGCCCCGTGTCAGATCCAATCCTTTCCGGAGGGACCCTTCGATCATCGCGGAAGCAAAGGGTAATGGTACGGTGTCGGCTATGATTTCATCAAGCACCGCCATACCGCGCGCCATCTGGCCGACAAAATGGCTTACCTGCGTATCATAAGCCTTCCATACATCTTCGAAGGATTTGAAGTCAGCGGGGTCTCCCGTTTCGATACCGGACATATAGCCGAAGATATTATCTATGCCATTACTCAACGCAAGCTCCACACACTTGATACCGTTGAACTGCACAGCGAATGTAGAGCCGAATGTCTTGCCCTGTGCGTTCGGTTCAAGGCAGCCCACCACTCCATAGTTTCTGGCATCTTCAAGCGTATGCCCGGCAAGCATGAGCGAGGGAACGATGGCATCGTCGTTGAAGAAGTGCATCAGGACCCCCTGCTTTGCATATTCGCAAGCCTTGAGGAAAAAGGACTCCGGGCTCTTCCTGCTGATGCGGATACCGAAATTCGGCTGGACGGTCCAAATGGCCGCATAGGCATCGAGGCCGATATAGCTCAACTCCGTCGTCGCGTCCTCTCCACTTTCATCGATTCCGCCTACCACCACGTTTTGTGTGGTCTTTCCTTCCGTTCCTTCGCCTCCGGGTATGAAGGCCTCTTCAAGAACGTTCCATATTTCATTGGTCTTAATGAACAGGCAGGAGAGAAGCTCCCTGGCTTCCTCCGGGGTGATCAATCCTGCTGCCCGGTCCGCCTTATAATAGGGATCGAGGATCCGGTCGATGCGGCCCAGGGAAATCGAATTCCCACCCGACTCGATCTGCGATACCAGATGGATAAAATAAACGCTCTGGACGGCTTCGTGAAATGTGCGTGCGGGGAATTCCGGGACCCGGCGGCAAACCTCTGTAATCTTTCGGAGCTCAAGCGCACGTTGAGGATCTTTTTCTTTCTCCGCCAGAGATGCCGCATGGTCGGCGTAGCGGTGTGCAAAGCGGATCGCGGCCTGAAGGGACCGGATAACCGCTTCATAAAAGAGGCCCTTCTCACCTTCCTGCTCCGCTTTGGGCAGGTCTTCCAGGCGTCCCCTGGCTTCAGCGATGATCCCCGATAAGCCTTCACGAAGGATCTTTGAATGATCCATTGTGTAATGGCCGATCCCATAGGTAATCTCAAGCATCATCGTAAAGATATAGCGATCCATATCCGTAGCGACATCTTCCGGCAGAAGCTCTTCAAGGCGCTCCTGTATAGTTTTCCCCTGCCAGAAAGGCAGTATCTCATCCCGGAGCTCGACCATTTCATCTTCCATGATCGTGGCCCGCTGAAGAACACGCAGGTTGAAGTTCTCCAGGTCCCCTTCTATCCACCTCGACTTATTTTCCGGAAACAGGGGGGGCCCCTTTGAGCTTGGACGTCCGGCAGCCTACGATGAGCTCCTCATCCCGGATAATGACATCGATATTCTCCAGGATATGAGAAAACGCCAGGCTCATGCGCCTTAGCGCCGGTTCCTCCCAATGCTTCGCCATGGCTTGTGTCAGATATCGGGCTCGTTGAATGCAAATTTCCTGCGGCGCAAGAATGATCCGCTCGCGCAAACGATTCACCCGTGAGGACTCCATCTGATAATACATGGAAGCTGCCTGTGTCTGCATATTGACCTCCTTGATATCCCTCTCGTTACTTTGGTTTGATGTTCATATGATTCAGCAGGATGAAATCCCGCACCGGTACCGGCAGGAAGTGGTTCAAGAACAAAAAGAAGCTGCTCATGAAGTCCACCTGGTTATGGAGACACAGCTTATCCGATTTGATGATTTTCACGATCTTGTCTGCTGCCTGCGGCGGTGTCGGAGCCGTCTTGACCAGGGCATTGTCCCGGTCTATGAAACGTTTCGCCCGTTCACGATAGGGCGAACCTTCCGGGGGAAGCTTGTGGATCTTGGCAGCAAACGAAGTGGATACCTGGGCCGGCTCGATCAGGCCTACCTGAAGTCCGAAAGGTTCGATTTCCAGTCGGAAAGACTCCACAAGACCTTCGATGGCGAATTTGCTTGCCGAATAAATTGACTCGAAGGGAAACGGAATCTGGCCCACCAATGAAGACATGGCAATAAGCTTTCCCTTTCCTACCTTTCTCATGGATGGAAGGAAGGCCTGAAAAATGGAAGCGGCTCCAATGACGTTGATTTCAAAACACTTCAGTGCCGCTTCGAGGCTCACCTCTTCGAAAGGGCCGAAGAAGCCAATCCCGACGTTCGACATGACGGTATCCGGCTGGCCATATCGCTTCAGGACCTCATCCCGAAACTGCAGGATCCCAGGCCGGTTCGTGATATCCATTGGTATGAGGTAATGGTTCCCGCCGATCTTCCGGAGCTCTTCCGAAAGAGTCTTCAGCTTCTCGGCATCCACATCAAAGCCTGCAATCAAATCGCCGGAGCGCGCCAATCGTACCGCCACCTCACGGCCCATCCCATCCGCCAACCCCGTTATGATTACAACCTGTCCCATATCATTCCCCTCCTCATTTTATTGCTAATAAAAATGTACTAACAAGAATTCATGAGATTGCCATGGTGGCCTGAAAGCTGCCTCTCAAGAAACTTCCTTTCTGACATGTACTTCAAGATAAAATCCCCCCAGACCACCCTTTTTCTAGGGGGGGTATAAGTTATCCTATTTACAATTCCCCTTTCGTAATGATTCCTCTTATTTTCCTTTTCATAAAGGCCCTTCTTCTTTCCCCCTTTCATAAAGGGGGATACAGGGGGATTTAGGGTCAGTTGTTCGCAATGACCGAATAGTGGTACCCCGACTTATGCCTTTACCCCTTCGGTGCGCCACCATTCGCCCATTTGCCGCATGGATGCGGCAAAGTCCGGATAGATGAATTGAAATCCCGTTTTCTTGAGTTTGCCATTGTCCACTACATAGTCGTTATAAAGATAACGGGCCGCATCAAACTCGAGATCCGGTATCCTTCCTTTTTTAGCGGCCACCCATCCTTCCACGCGCGCAGCGATCTTAACGATTCCAAGCGGGAGGTGAATGGTTGCCGGCTTCATTCCGAAAGCCTCTGCAGCCAGCCTCAGCGCTTCTTCGACACTCGGATTGCTGTCATCGGCAAGATTATATGCCTGCCCCACTGCTTCATCAAGATATGAGAGGTGATCTACCGCCGTAGCCACGTCCTCTGCCCTGATGTTGGACAGAAGCTGCCTGCCGTTTCCCGGAATTGCCGTGATGGCCGTCGGCCTTGAAAATGCCTTCCCGGCCCCGTCATTGCATCGCGGCCCATATACCGTGCATGGCCGCGTGATGACGGCAGGAAACCCCTCCCGAATACGACCCCAGATTACGTCCTCTCCATCCCGCTTGCTCCGGCCATAGTTGTCCTGTGGATTGCGGGGACCATCCTCCCGGAAAGGCACACCCTGGTATGGACCATAGACGGATGTGGACCCGACATGAATATAGCGCTTTACCCCGGCTTCAAGGGCAAGTTTTGTGAACCGCTCAACACCCAGAACGTTCGTCGGATACAACTGCTCATACGGAGTGGAGAAATTGCAGATTGCTCCAAGATGGAAAACACGGTCCACGCCCCCTTCAAAAAGACGCGGCAGTGTTTCCGGCTTGGTAAGGTCCGCGCCGGCATACTCGACCCCGAGGCGGTCGAAAAAGGAAATATCCTTCCTGGGGCGTGCCGTCGCCCTGACACGGACACCTTTCTTAGCCAGATACTCGACAAGATGACTCCCCATGAAACCTGCCGCACCGGTTACCAGTGTGATTCCGGAATAGGTCTGCATCGATCTCCCCCCCCCCTTGAAACCGAATAGAAATTTATAGTCCTATTATTCTTTTATTCGGCAATTTTTTCACTCCCTCGCTTTCGGCGATCTCATCACGTGCGTGACGAAGCCATTGCAGATACATCTCGTTGAGCGAAAGTCCAAGCTCCCCTATAAGCCGGACGTGGCGCTCCTGCCTTCGCCAGCGGGAAATGTTCTTCTGGCGTCGATCCAGTTGCTGATCATACAGGCGGATCTGCTCTTCGATCATTTGAAGAGATTTCTCCCTATCCCCGAAACCAAAAAAAAGAAAACGTATGAGAAAGGGGTCCCTCAGAAACATCTGTTTTTCCGGTGGACTCTGGATCCATTTGCGAAAAGCTTCCCGACCTTTGTTTTTAATTTTATACAGCTTTTTATTTGGGCCGCCATTTTCCGATGGAGCCACCTCAACCATATCGATGAGCCCTTCCTCCTCCAGGCTTTTAAGGGCAGGATATAACTGCCCATAGTTGACAGTCCACATGTGGTCGAAATGACGCTCAATATGTTCCTTGATACGGTAGCCGTGCATATCCCGATAATGGAGAAGTCCCAGAATGGCGTACTTGATAGACATGATCGATCCTTTTGACGATATTGAAAGCAGGATCCCAGATGGAAACTAATCTATATTAAAATAATATAGTGTCAAGAAAAAATTGAATGCATTGCAACCCTGATTCATTTGCTATATAGCTTTTTTATTATCAGTGACCCATAAATAGCCATTCTGAACCAAACCTTTGTCATCCTGAACTTGATTCAGGATCTATTCGCGGCGTGAGTAAATATTGAGGATTCTAATGAAACACGACATAAGCAGGCTGAAGCGATTTGCTTTGATAGACCTACTGATTGTTGCCTTTCTACTCACAGCATTCGGTATTTTACAAGTCCACGCGAAAGACGCCTTCCCTTCCCCAAGAGGAGCTGTTAATGACTTCGCAGGGGTCATTCCGGCAGACGATGTTGCTGTCATGGAGAACCTGTCCCGGGAAGTTCTTGAAAAGACCGGAACGTCCCTTGTCGTTGCTACCGTGGAAACTCTCGGCGATCGTGATATCGAAGAATATGCCAATGAATTATACCAGGCTTGGGGAATTGGGAAAAAAGGGGAGGACAAGGGGGTGCTTATTCTCCTTGCCCTCAAAGAGCGCAAGTTTCGGATCGAAACGGGTTATGGTGTGGAAGGTATCCTGCCCGACGGTCTCGTTGGGGAAATCCGGGATCAATACGCGCTGCCCTTCCTTAGCCGTGGCGAATACGGCAAGGGTTTAACCAATACGCTGCTGGCGTTGGCAAATGTTATCGCCAAAGATAAAGGAATCTCTCTAACCGGCAACCCCACACCGCAGCGCACCCGTTCCTACAGGACCTCAAAAGGGCCAGGCTTGCTGCAATTGGTCATTCTTATGCTGATTCTTATACCATTGCTCGGCACTCGGCAGGGGCGTGCCATGCTGCCATGGCTTCTGCTCTTATTCATCAGCGGCGGGCGCGGCAGCGGGCGTGACGGTGGAGACGGCGGTTTTGGGGGGTTTGGCGGAGGATTCGGAGGATTCGGTGGCGGGATGAGCGGAGGAGGCGGCGCCAGTGGAAGTTTCTGAAAGGAGTGGATATGGGAAGGATACCGAAAAAACCTGAAGATATTTTTGGGAAATTGACTGAGGATTACAAATCGATTTTCGGAGAAGATTTGCTATCCATCATTCTCTATGGCAGTGGTGCGAGCGGACACTATATTCCAGGCAAGTCCGACCTGAACTTCCTCATAATCCTGGCGGAAAGCAGGATTGACGATCTTGATACGACCATCCCCATAGTCGCCCATTGGCGGAAGCGTGGAGTGGCAATACCGCTATTCATGACACGTTCTTATGTTGAATCGTCCCTGGATACCTATCCGATCGAGTTCCTCAATATGAGGCGACATTACATTGTAGTGCATGGCAAGGATTTTCT
>JBEKJA010000165.1:0-6331 GCA_050011475.1 Syntrophales bacterium | reverse complement strand
GAAGACATGATACCCGTGGCAGAGCAGCTGGATGAGATCGGATTCTGGGCTTTGGAAGTGTGGGGTGGCGCTACTTTCGATGCAATGCATCGATTTCTGGCGGAAGATCCCTGGGACAGACTTAGAACTATGAAGCGTTATGTCCGTAAAACACCTCTATCCATGCTCATACGGGGCCAGAACCTAGTGGGATACCGGCAATATCCGGATGATGTGGTACGGGCTTTCGTTAACAAAGCGTCGGAACTGGGCATTGATATTTTCCGTGTATTCGATGCCCTGAACGATTTGAGAAATCTGGAAACCTGTGTAAGACAGATCAAGTCAAACGGTAAGCACTTCCAGGGTACCATCTGTTATTCCCTCACAGAACGGCATCTGGGAGGCGAAATATATAATCTGTCTTATTATATTGACAAATGCAGAGAGCTCGAAAGCCTCGGGGCAGACAGCATCTGCATTAAAGACATGGCCGGGCTCATGTCTCCCTATGATGCCTATAACCTGATTGCAATCCTCAAGCAGACATTCCAACTGCCCATCCATCTCCATACTCATTATACGAGCGGCATGGCGTCCATGACATATTTAAAGGCGATTGAAGCGGATGTCGATATGGTTGATACGTGCCTGGCGCCTTTTGCCATGAGGAATTCCATGCCGGCCATTGAACCGCTGCTTGTCACACTGCAAGGAACACCGCGCGACCCTGGATTGAGTTTGAGGAGTCTCCTGAAAATCGGTCATCGCCTGGAAAAGACAGCCCCCAAGTACAGACAATACCTCAAAACAAACCGATTATCCATTATAGACGGAGATGTTCTGATCCACCAGATTCCAGGCGGTATGCTTTCAAATCTTGTCAACCAGCTCAAGGAGATGAAAGCCCTGAACAGACAGGAAGAAGTGTACTCCGAAATTCCCATTACGCGACATGAACTGGGAAGCCCGCCCCTGGTAACCCCCATATCTCAAATCATTGCTTCCCAGGCCGTCATGAATGTCCTATTCGGGAAATACCACATTATCTCACGGCAATTGAAAGACCTCGTTTTGGGATATTATGGCAAAACTCCCTATCCGATCGATCCCGGCGTTATTGAAAGGGTACAAAAAGGCGGTGGCGGTAAGGTTGCCATTACCGGGCGTCCCGCCGATTATCTTGAGGCAGGTATGAAAGCGGCCCGCCAACAGTCGGTGAATGTGGCAAGAACTGAAGAAGATGTTCTCACGTTTGCACTTTTCCCTGCATCCGGTGAACAATTTCTCAAGTGGAAATACAACTTGGAGGAAAAACCTGACAACGTTAAAGTCCGGACCCCTGACGATGTGAAGGGGGCCTGAAAGTTCTTTTCCGCCATGTTTACGTTAATGCATGAATTCATTCATCTTTCCCCAATTTCCCTGTAGGGTTGGCTGTTGAAGGCATTTTGCGAGAAGTTTCATGAACGGCGCCCTTGGGATCATTTCAGCCCCGAGACTCAACAGGTGCTCCGTCGAAATCTGGCAGTCTATGAGTGAAAAGCCGAGATATTTGAGATCTTTTACAAGAGTAATAAATGCTGCCTTCGAGGCATTGCTCACCCGGGTAAACATGGATTCACCGAAAAAACATGCACCGAGTGATACGCCATAAAGCCCTCCAGCCAGGATTCCATCCATCCATACTTCCACTGAATGTGCATACCCCATGGTATGAAGTTGTCCATAGGCCAGCATCATATCTTTTGTAATCCAGGTGCTATCCTGATCCTTTCGGGGGTCTCTGCAACCCAGCATCGTTTCCTTGAACGCACAGTCATAGGTAACATGGAAGATTCCTTTTCGAAGGACTTGTTTCATACTTCGGGAAACTTTCAGTTTTTCCGGGAGAAGGATACAACGGGGATCAGGCGACCACCAGATAATAGGCTCCCCTTCGCTGAACCACGGGAATATACCTTGTCTGTATGCAGTAAGCAGCCGTTCGGGTGAAAGATCGCCTCCTACAGCGAGGATACCGGATTGCGATGCCAAAGTAGGTTGGGGGAAAACGATATCATTCGTAAGCCTGAATATCGGCATTTATCTAACGGATTCTTCGATGATGAGTTCAAGGTTCCCATCGCACACTCTGCTACTGACAGCTCCTCCTTTAGCTAGGCGCCCGAAGAGGACTTCGTCAACAAAAAAGTTTTTTACTTTATCCTGAATTAATCTCGCTATTTCACGCGCACCGAATTCATCGGAGTAGCCTTTTTCTGCAAGCCATTTGTAAGCTTCTTCAGTCATTTGCAGAGTGACATGCTTTTCCTTAAGCTGTGTCTGAAATTCATTGATTTGTTTCTTGACAATGTCCAGTACAACCCGGCGATCAAGGCCATTGAATGTTACCACGGCATCAAGACGATTTCGAAACTCCGGTGAGAAAACACGGTTTACCGCATCGGATACGGCATGGCGGCCGACCATGCGTTCGCCGAAGCCCACCTGCTTCCGGCCGATGTTCCTGGCGCCGGCATTGGAGGTCATAATGATGATTACATTCCGAAAATCAGCTTTTTTTCCGGTATTATCGGTCAGGTGAGCATAGTCCATGACCTGCAGGAGTGTATTGAAAATGTCCTGATGTGCTTTCTCAATTTCATCAAGCAGCAAAACTGCATGCGGTGTCTTACGGATTGCCTCGGTCAATAACCCCCCCTCTTCATATCCCACATAGCCCGGAGGAGCCCCGACAAGTCGGGAAACAGTGTGTTTTTCCTGGTACTCGGACATATCGAAGCGATGTATTGGCACTCCCATAATCAGGGCCAATTGTCTTGCCAGTTCTGTTTTACCGACTCCTGTAGGACCGGCAAAGAGAAGTGAGGCTATGGGCTTCTGCGGTTCCTGAAAACCTGCGCGGGAGCGGTGTATGGCTTTAACGACGCGATCAATAGCCTCATTCTGGCCATAGATGACTTGTTTGAGGGCTGCATCGAGGTCTCTAAGACGCTCGGTTTCCGATGTATTGATGGATTTCTCCGGGATCCGTGCAATTTTTGCAACGACCCGTTCAATCTCCTTTGTTGATATAATCGGGTGGCCTGACTCCCCTTCCCAGTCAATGCTCACTCTTGCACCAGCCTCATCCATGACATCGATGGCCTTATCCGGAAGGTGGCGGTCAATGACATGGCGGGCGGACATTTCAGCGGTAGCACGAAGTGCGTCATCGGTGTATGTAACGCAGTGGAAAGCTTCATAACGCTCTCTGAGACCGAGAAGGATCTGATAAGTTTCCTCCTCTGTGGGTTCAGGAATTTCAATTGGCTGGAATCGCCTTGACAGTGCTCTGTCCTTATCAAAGAATTTACGATACTCTTCGTGTGTCGTTGATCCGATGCATCTGATTTTGCCTGAGGTCAGGGCCGGTTTCAGGATATTGGAGGCATCCATAGCTCCCCCAGAGGCGGCACCTGCTCCAACGAGAGCATGGATTTCATCAATGAACAGAATGCTCCCGTCCTGGCTGCACAGCTCCTGGATCACCTTCTTGAGGCGTTCTTCAAAATCTCCCCTGTATCGGGTTCCTGCAAGAAGACCCCCCAGATCGAGGGAATAAATCTTGCTGTCTCTAAGATGTTTGGGGACCCGACCGGCTGCAATCCGCTGAGCCAGTCCTTCTGTAATAGCCGTTTTGCCAACACCGGCTTCACCTACATGAACGGGATTATTCTTATATCGGCGGCAGAGAACCTGTATCGTTCGGTCAAGAATGTCCTCTCGTCCGATCAGGGGATCTAATTCACCGTCTCTTGCTCTCTGAACAAGCTCCGATGTAAAAGAAGCAAGGTTCTTGTTTTCCCTTGCCGGTTTTATTTCCTGTGGTTTTTTTTCAGTTTCTGAAGGCATTTCGTCCGGAGTCACAGAAATACCATGAGAGATGTAGTTTAATAAGTCGAGACGGGTGATACCCTCCTGATGCAGAAAGTAAGCGGCATAAGATTCCCGTTCATCATAAATGGAAATAAGAACATCTCCAATATCGATTTCACGTTTCTGGGCGGACATGGTGTGCCAGACAGCCCGTTCCATAACATTTTGAAAACTCACACTCTGAATGGGATCTGTATTCGTGGTGATGTGTGGGATTTTCGAAGCAAAAAAATCATTCAGCTTATTCTGCAAACCTTGAATATTCGCACCACATGCTTCAATAATAGCCCGGGCGCTGTCAAACAAGACAGCCGCGAACAGAACATGCTCCGGCGTCAGATATTCATGTTCCCGTTGCCTGGCTTCCGTGTAGGCTGCTCTGAGAATATCGTGTAGTTCCTCATTAATTTTCATTGGTCCCTCATGATGGGACATCAAGCCTCCTCAAAAGTGCACTTCAAAGGATACTCTTTCTGGCGTGCCATTTTATGGACTTGAGCTACTTTCGTAGCGGCGATGTCAAGCGTGTAGACCCCACAATTTCCCTGCCCCTGATTGTGGACATTCAGCATGATTCTCGTTGCTTCCGCTGCGGATCTATGAAAAACCTGCATTAGAATATCCACAACAAAATCCATCGTCGTATAATGGTCGTTGTGCAGGATGACCCTGTACATTTTAGGCTCATCCAGACTAATGGATGGGTCGAACTTTTCAGCTGTATATCCGGGTGGATACCCAGACTGATCCCCGGGCTTTTCTTTCCAGCCACCCATTTTTTAACCTGCCGTTTTCCCCAATTTCATCTTCAAAGGATATATCGTGCCTATCCTTGCGTCCCTAATTTGAATGCGAAGCTCCGTTGCCCCTTTTGCCTCTCCTGGGAAAAAAATGAATCCATATGCCAATTCATGGGGTTTAATTGCACGACTTTCAAGTGAACGGCTATCGAGGTCGCTGCGGATTTTGTGCCGCACTTCCGGATCGTCCAGACCCTGCGCTCCACCTATTGTCGCACCTGCGGCAGCACCTAGGGCCGCGCCTTTCACTGCAGCGTCCCCCACAGGTTGCCCGGAAACAATACCTATGGCCGCTCCAAGCAATCCACCTGCTAGGCCGCCCAGACCCCCGTATTTAAGAGCACCGGACTTTGCTTCTCCAAGTTCTGTTTTTTTCTGGATTCTGTCATACGCAAGTTTTGCATCCATGACTTTCCAAAGATTGCTTTCAGTATCAACTAAAAAAGTCTGCTCGGCGACAATCTCAATAAAGTTGTTACCCTGATTATCAAATATCAATTGAACAGGTATAACGCCAGCACCTATGATATCGAATCCAAAATTCTCTTCAGCTTCCTTCTTATTGCTGAAGTCTTTCGCCGCTATTGTGGCCCCAGCCAACTCCACAGCATTGGAGTATGCCGTCGGAAGTTTAAACGGCACAACTTTCGTTTCGTAGGATGCGCAGCCGATAAAAACCAATATGAATGCTGCCAGAAGCCAGAGCTGCGCAACTTTCATCTCTCGCATGTATCCCTCCTTATGGGTTTCTTTGGATCTCTAAAAAACAATGTAAGATACCTTGATGCCTTTGTCAATCCCTGCTATCCTGAACATTTCTGTTGAAGAGATCCGATTGTATGGCCAGGAGCAGATTAAACTGGCCATCGGGACCGGTCATGAATTCAGCTCGGTGCGGATCCAGCGGAATCCCTTGCTTCTCCAATGTCATGTTTACAAATTCAATGTGATTCATATGAATTCTCCCAGTATCAATAAGGCATCCAAATTTTGGATTTTATATATTAATCGGTACAGAGCCGCAGAACCAGATCAGTCATGATTTCGGATCCCTTCTTCATGTTATCCACGGAAATCTTCTCATCTATGCCATGGATAAGGCCGATATCGCTGAGTGGGATAACGGCAGGCATGAATCCATAGGATGGGACGCCCCTTTCCCTAAAATACCGGGAATCCGATGTGCCCAGCATGAGCAAGGGCGCCACAAGGCTGTCCGGATAGTGATACAGCAATGATTCTTCCATGATACGGTAATATTCTGTATCTTGCGGTGATTCGTTGGTATTGTGGCCCATCTGGTAAATGACTTCTATATCTTCATCCTGCAGGGTTTCCTTTACCAGATTGATCATGGCATGCGTGTCATAACCGGGAAGCATCCTGATATCCACCTCCGCTTCGGCTTGACTTGGTATGACATTCACCTTTGCACCTGAATGGAGAACATTGACACTGATGGTATTTTTCAGCATGGCCGAGAATTGGGGAACGGAAAAAAAACTGCTCTCAGTTAAAACTTTGATCAGGGTCTCATCCCGCCCGTCATCCAGGTAAGGCTTCATAAAGTCAAAGCCATGTGCGATACGTTTGAAATATTCCGCGGCGTTGGGTGTTACGATGGGCGGCGA
>JBEKJA010000164.1:0-6366 GCA_050011475.1 Syntrophales bacterium | reverse complement strand
AGATATGAAACATCTATATAAAAAAAGGAGAGCCCTGAACAAAACGCTATTTACATTGCTCGGAGATAAGATGGCAAGGGCCTGAAAAGGAAAATTCATAATAAACAATACTGGAGGGCAATATGGCACAATTAAAAACCCACGATCATTGTAAGTATTTTAGTTATCAAAAATGCCCTCATTTAAGCAATAAAATAATGGGACAAGCAACCCAATATAAAACACATAAACCACAAACCTATGGGGGTAAACCCGTAACATTCCCGCTTCCATCTGATGAAGAAATAAATAAAATCTGTGATAAGTGTGACATGTTTTCCCCAAAAAAAGAGATACTCGTGAAGGCATTTCGATCTATAAAGTCATGAAGTTGGTAAGACAACGATTACAATGCATTTTGGTGGAATGTTTAATCGCCTAAAATTTGATGGAAGGAGAAAATCCTTATTTAGTATCAAAAAACAATGGGTTTTCAATCACCTATGATCTTTTCAAGTTTTTCGAGCTTACTTTTGCAGTCAATGCAATGGGTTGTCACAGGTCGTGCAAGGAGCCTTTTTTCTGAGATCTGCTCCCCGCAGGTTTCACAGATACCGTAGGTTTCATCATCAATTCGCTTTATAGTTTCCTGAAGCTTGACAATCAGCTTGCGCTCCCGGTCACGAATCCTTAGTTCAAAGGTACGATCCGACACGAAAGTTGCCAGATCGTTCGGATCTGGGAAGTTCTCTTGTCCGGTGGTCATTTCACTGACGGTTTTCCCCGCATCATCCAGCAATTCATGGATTTTCTGCTGAAGCATGTATCGGAAATATTTGAGCTTATCGGTTGTCAAAGTCATTTTTCCACCTTCTGTGATTCTGTGAAAAGAAATATAAGGCGTCCTCATACATGAATCCATTTTTTTGTAAAGAAAAAAACTGGATTACCCCAAAGATAAAATTAAATATTTCGGTGAGATATGATAGTACTAGGCAATCTTTCATAAGATTATGTAAACTGAGTATGAAAAGGTTCATAAATATGGGTGAAACCGGCGGGAACTATCTCTGTCCATGCGGGTCAGGCAAGATATTTAAACAGTGCTGTCTGGTCAAGGCTGCTCCAGCAGGTATGAAAAGTCTTACAAAAGCCCTGTTGAATGAAATCAAAGAGGAAATTGAGAGAAGACAGTTTTCTTCTATGGATGAAATCAATAATTTTATTCGGGATTTCATGCAGGGAGTCAATCAGGAAGCGAATAAGGATTTTTTCGGCTTTTCACCAGCACAGATGCATCGGATACTTAACTTTACTCTGGAAGGAACAGAAGATATCGTTAACTTCAATAATAACATGGAACCGGCAATTTATCAACAGACCCCCATTGTTGCTGACAGTTTAATATTTCTTCAGGCGCTTCATGAAAAAGAACCCCTCAAGGCAACTGCAAAAGGTAACCTGCCTCTCACGCTTGTAAAGGATCTTGTAGAACAGTTGAATATCACGGAAGAAACGAAAAGGTGGTTATTTTCAGTACGGAGTGAGGAAGACAGTATCGGTCTCAATTCTCTCCGTCACATTTTAACCATGAGCGGGTGGATAAAGATACAGAAGAATCATTTTAGCCTGACCACAAAAGGCAAGTCTGTACTAATGACAGGCTATTCTGGAACAGAGTATTCCCATTTGTTAGAGACCTATACTCGGAAATTTAACTGGGCATCCTTGGATAGATTTCCAGAGATGCGAATTATTTAGCAGTCTTTCCTTTTTTCACTGTATATATTGCGAGAATTGGCAAAGGATTTTATCGAAGATACTATTCTGGCCGGGTATTTTATCAGAGCCTTTCCGATGGTTCTGCAGGAAGTGCGACAAACAACCGTCTTTGACCCCCGTAAGGAAGTTACGATGTGCTTCTCTCGGCGCTTCTTACAATGGTTCTGCCGCTATTTTGGTTTTGTGGAGATCCGCGAGGAAAAGATAAGAGGATCCTTTGTCCGCACGAGGCGATTTATCAAAAACACAGATTTTCTTGAGAAGTATGTGATATGGAAGATGCCACAGACAAGAGGTCATTCAATAACACCAAGGAATAATTAAATGGCTATGACAAAAAAAGAACTCATTGATCTGATCTACGACAGAATGGGAATCTCCAAGATTGAGAGCTATAAAATTGTTGAAAGCTTCTTTGATATCATCAAGGACGAACTGATTCAGGGGAATGATGTTATGATATCCGGATTCGGCAGGTGGTCCGTTAATAAGAAAAGGGCAAGGATTGGAAGGAATCCTCAAACTGGTGGGACATTGATGATTAGAACTCGTAAAGTGATTACCTTTAGATGTTCTCCCATGGTGAGAAAAGAGTTGAATAGTTAATCTTTTCTGTGAGGATATACCAACCAATTAAATGGAGGACAACACATGAAGCAGAAACATTTTCCTAAAGGACTCGACGACCGAATGCGAGACCAGAACGGCAAGATTCGCAAAAAACGGAGCGATACATTGGTCAAGACATTGCGAGATGAATATGGAGAAGAGTTCGCAGAGGGTTTCCGATCCGATGCACAACTCGGAACTGTCTTGAAAGAAAAGGGTTTGGAAAACCTCGATCAACTTCTAAAAAAAAGGTAGCTCTTCAAAAGGTAAAACGACACCTGTCAGCGAACCACCTTGATTCCTTGGAATAGCAATAGATCTCCATGATACGTATCATTTACCTTAGAAGATCAATAGCTGTTCACATATCAAAGCTTGCGGAAAAAGCATTAGTTTTTTCCACAAGCCTCAACAACATAGTTTTTCGTTCAGTTGCCTGCACTGGTCGTAAAGCCTCCCGGAAGTAGTCACTTATAACATTTTTGACCGCTTAGTTATCACGCCTCCTTCAAGGGATTTATTTCATTGACACACAAGATCGTTATTTGTATACCTTCACCGTAAAAAAGAAGTTACGATTGAGCGTGTTCGGAAGGGGTGTATTGGATGCCGATTTGGGGAGCCCCAATAAACCTGCAGTTCATTAAGGGTTATTGGCGTGGCGCGAAGAGTAAAAAATCTCCATCGGGGGGCAGGTCAGGGGCGACCTGTTAATTCCCTGTTTTTCCCTGTTCGGAATTCAATCAATTTCTCTTTACCCTATGGTATTGCAGAGGAACACGGGAGATTTGATCAAAGTTGAGGTGCTGTTTAGGTCAAATACCCTGTAAATTTCCCTGTTAGCAGGGAAATGGTGAGACAAATTACCCCAAGACTTCCTGCACCGCCATAAACCGCTATCACAGAACTGATAGCCGGGTCCCGTGCAACATCGGATTGTGAATCCCGTCAGGTCCGGAAGGAAGCAGCGGCAGCAATAACCGACGTGTGCTGCGGGTTAACCTGGCTATCTTTATTTCAAGTTATCAGGGCTGTCATATGGAATATCGTGTCTTGGCAAGAAAATGGCGTCCGCAGGTTTTTGATGATGTTCTCGGGCAGGATCATGTCGTTACGACGTTGAGGAATTCAATCCGTCTTAACCGCATCAGCCATGCATTCCTGTTCAGCGGGCCGCGGGGTGTGGGGAAAACATCCGTTGCCAGAATCCTCGCCAAAGCGATCAACTGTGTCGAAGGACCAACGGAGACACCGTGCAACCAATGTACCAACTGCAGGGAAATCACCGAGGGCATCGCCTTGGACGTGCGTGAGATCGACGGCGCTTCCAATCGGGGAATCGATGAGATTCGCGAACTTCGTGAAAATGTAAAATTCTCGCCCATATCCTGCCGCTACAAGATCTACATCATTGATGAGGTGCATATGCTGACCAGGGAGGCTTTCAACGCCCTTCTGAAGACGCTTGAGGAACCACCGCCGCAAGTGGTATTTGTGTTTGCAACGACGGAAATCCACAAAGTTCCGGCTACGATCATCTCGCGCTGCCAGTGCCACGACTTCAGGCGCATTTCCCTGAAAGAGATTGCCGGAAACCTGAGAAAGATTTCCGATGCGGAGGGAATTCGGATCAGCGATACGGGTCTGCTTTGGATTGCTGAGGCGGCCGATGGAAGCATGCGTGATGCGGAGAGCGTTTTTGACCAGGTAATCTCCTACTCGGGGCAGGACATTCAGGATGCACAGATTGAGGAGCTTCTCGGGCTTACAGACCGTCACTTCCTGTACCGGATCTCCGAGGCGGTCCTGGCGAGAAATGCGGCAACCTGCCTGCAGGTTATCGATGAGGGATACTATGCCGGTCTCGATATAACTTACTTCTACCAGATGCTTCTGACCCATTTCCGAAATCTCCTCATGGTAAAAATTCTGGGTAACGACGTCTCTTTTCTGGATTTATCGAAAGATGACATCACAAAACTCCGGGGGCAGGCGAAAAATTGTTCACTGGATACGCTTCAGAGACTTCTGGACCTGCTTATGGCGGAAGAGGAAAATATCCGGAGAAGCCAGAATACCCGAATCCCGCTGGAAGCGGTACTGGTCAGAATGGCTTATATTGAGCCCCTGATTCCCATCGATGAAGTCCTTTCCAGGATGGAGGATCTTGAGAAGAGCCTCTCGAATGGAAAAGCGAATCCCGGATCGGCTTCGAATTCCATCAAGACGTACCCCATGCCTGCCGGGAGTGAAACGATGAGTACCCCCCAGCCTGATGTGCACGAACCTTTGTCCTCCGGCAACAGGTGGGAAACATTAAAGGCCTATATCAAAGAGCAAAGTGCTCCCCTCTGGTCCAAGATCGATCCGGGCCAATTCATCAGTTTCGAAAAAGGCTGTTTGACCATAGGGTTTCCGCAGGATTATATTTTCCTAGATGAGATCAGTGCAGCCAGGCAGAAAAAACGGTTGGAGGAGCTTGCGGAAGCCTGCTTCAAAGAAGAGATTCGAATCGTCATACGCCCCATTCATGGTGGAGAAGCCAATGGCGCGAAGCCGGTCAACGGAGCGCGAAACGGAAAGAACAATTACGATGTGAAGCGGGAAGCGCTCAACCATCCAATGCTCCAGAAAGTCATGGACATATTTGTTAATGCGGAAGTACGTGAAGTCGTTCCGATACGTCCATCTTCCGGCCCGGATAAAACATAGAGATTCATAATAAGGAGGATCCAAAGGTGCAAAACTTCAGCAATATCATGAAACAGGCGAAGAAGATTCAGGATAACATGGCCAGGCTGCAAGAGGAACTTGCTGGAATGACCGTCGAAGCCTCGGCAGGCGGAGGCATGGTTACGGCTGTTGTGAACGGGCGCTTCGAGCTTGTCTCCATAAAGCTGGATAAAGAAGTGGTCAATCCCGAGGATGTCGAAATGCTTCAAGACCTGATTGTGGCGGCAGTCAGTGAAGGGATTCGCAAGGCCCAGGAAATGGCGTCTGCGGAAATGGCAAAGATCACCGGTGGCTTCAATATCCCCGGCATGCCCATGATGTGAGGGCAATGCCATGACCGGTTACGCCCTGCCGATTCGTCGGCTTATTGAACAATTTGCAAAATTGCCGGGTATCGGAGAGAAAACGGCAACCCGTCTTGTCATGCATGTCCTTCATGCCCCTGACGAATATGCGAAGCATCTGGCCGAGAGTATTCTCGATATCAAGGAAAAGATCCATCTGTGCAGGATATGCTTCAACCTGTCGGAAGGAGAGCAGTGCGACATTTGTCTGGACGCAGCGCGGGACCGCAACACGATTTGTGTGGTCGAAGAGCCGGATGCGCTCATTGCCATCGAAACCACCGGGTCGTTCCGGGGTACATACCATGTCCTCCATGGCGCCCTCTCACCCCTCGATGGTATCGGCCCCGGTGACCTGAAACTGCAGGAGCTTTTGAGCCGCATAAAATCCGGAGGGGAGCAGGAAATCATTATCGCGACAAACCCGAACGTGCAGGGGGAAGCGACAGCCATGCTGATCGCCAGGCTTTTGAAAGAACGCAATGTCAGGATTACGCGTATCGCTTTCGGCGTACCCATGGGTGGGGATCTTAAGTACACGGATCGTATGACCTTGTCCCGGGCTCTTGATTATCGTCGCGGGGTGTAGTGCGATGTCCATGGTTCGCGAAATTCCTTCCAAGTCCATCGAGGAAGCCGTCAGGGGGCTTTTTTTGAAAGCCAATGTCCAGCTCGGGCAGGATGTCAAAGAGGCTATTGAATATTTCTCGGTGAAGGAAACTTCGCCGCTTGGCCGTCATGTTCTTGAACGGATCCTTGAAAATGCCGGCGTTGCTGTACGGGAATCCCTGCCAATTTGCCAGGACACGGGACTTGCCGTAATCTTTCTTGAAATCGGCCAGGATGTTCATATTACGGAAGGAAACCTGGAAGATGCGGTTCAGGCCGGGGTTCGTCGAGCATATCAGGATGGCTGTTT
>JBEKJA010000163.1:0-6377 GCA_050011475.1 Syntrophales bacterium | reverse complement strand
ATCCCTTCAGTTCCAGGGTTATTGTCGCATCTATATTGGGGATTCTGCTGCAGACAACCATGTTTGTACCACCTAATGCCGCCACCAGCTTCTCATCCTTCATAACCTTGTCTAACGTGAGTCTGAACACCTTGTAAAGATCTTCTGCATTTGCGTAAGCCATGATGTTTCTCCTTTCTTTTTTTATATTTTTTACGAGGGACTACATGGTGTGTCCACCATCAATACTTAACGCCACACCAGTAACATGCGGGGCTGTGATTAGATATAGGATACCTTCCGCAATATCCTCCGAGGTCTGCGGTACGCCTTGTGGAATGTGTTCAGCACAGTAATTGTTGAATGCCTCCTCAGGCGTCTCGCCGGCACCGAGAATGGAAAGGTTTGTCGCCAGCAAGGTCCACATTTGTGTGTCGATAATACCTGGGCACACGGCATTGACAGTGATATTGTCATGGGCAAGCTCTTTAGCCAGACAACCGGTAAATCCGAGGACTCCCCACTTTGATGCGCAATATGCACTTACGGCGATATCGGTATTCTTGCCCATCATGGAAGAAAAGTTGACAATTCTCCCATACTGTTGCTCCTGCATCTGTTCTATGACCGCTCTGTTGACATGAAAGGTACCCGTGAGGTTTGTGTTGATCATGTTATCCCACTCTTCGTCCGCTGTCTCTGCGACATACTTGGTGAAGATGATACCTGCCGCGTTAACTAGGATATCCAGACGGCCAAAAGTTTTTATAACATGGGACACCATCTCGTTGACCTGCGCTGAATCTGTGACATCGGCTTCCACTGCAATAGTTTCAAACCCTTTCTTGTTCAATCCTTCGGAAAAGTTTTTTGCCGCGGTATATCCGCCGATGTTCTTGGTGTCATACTGATTAACATCGGTCTTGATAAAATCTACACCGTTAATAGCAACTTTTGCCCCCTCCCGGACCAGCATCTCTACCACCGCCTTGCCGAGACCGGTACCACCCCCTGTAACCAACGCAATTTGATTTTTGAGTTTCATCGATTGTCGGTCTCCTCTCCTTTTTGTCAAAAGCCAATCATCATGAACTAATGGACTTACGGCCTGACAGCGATCTTCACATCAGGGCTGGTCCCTGAAGTCAATGCGACAAAGGCATCCTGAGCTTCTTCAAAACTGACAACACGGGACATGAAATGTTCGATATCAATTTTCTTCCTTGCAATCAAATCAATGCAGGTCTCGAAATCTCTTACATAGTAACCCAATATGGGATTGATTTTCGCCTCTCTCAGGACCAGCCATAAGAGCGAAATGGGAACCGGCGACATATTGAGCGCTACCTGCACGATTACACCAACACCTGGGTTCACAGCCATGATTGCCGTGTCTATCGCTTCACCCACACCTGCGCATTCCAGGCAAACATCAAAACCAGGATCCGACACTTCCAGCAGCGCCCCAATCAGGCCGGGATCTCTGGCATCGAAAACCTGGTCAATATCTCCGGATTTGAAGGCACCTTGGGCCCGCATCTCATTTGCCTCCGTCATGGCGATATAGGAAGCGCCGGCCTTTTTCGCAAACATGGCGCAAAGCGAACCTATTATGCCTCCTCCTGTTATCAGTACCTTGTCACCAACCGTCACTCTGGCTTCCCTTACAGCCCTCAAAGCGACGGATGCCGGCTCAATGAGTGTAGCTTCAATATCGCTGACCGTATCCGGAAGCTTTCTTACCATATCCGGGCGGGCGGCAATGTATTCCGCAAATGCCCCGTGATTGGAGAGGCAGGTTCCCGGACTCTGCGTAATAGTCTGCATGCAAAGATGAATGTTTCCAAGATTGCAGGAAGCGCACTCCATGCAAGGGTTATAAGGCAATACCGTTACCCGATCTCCAACTTGGATATCTTCACGAGACCCGGGATCAACCACTGTACCGACATATTCATGTCCAAATATGATGCCTGTATAGCCCTCCTCTTCCCATACATGCAGGTCGGTTCCACAAATACCGGCCAGCGATACTTTTATTATGACACTTTCCCCATCAGGCTCAAGGGCATCTATCTCCACCACAGACAGCATTCTTTCACCCGTCATCTGGACAGCACGCATGCATCCTCCCCCTTTCTCGCTAAGTAATAATAACAGTTCTGGCTTGGAACTTACTGGACAGTGTATGGTATTCAATCGCAATATACGTGCCAATACAATATGTTTATTTATTGATTAATTATTTCTAATGTATTCATATACTTGGAATTGACCAGTATCGGCAGTTGTGTTATTTTTGTGTTATCCATATGTTGACTATCTGTTGCCGGTATGTTGGTAGTGATCTTGCCCGGAACCCTGTGAAGAAATCATTAGAACATCATCTTCCGTCTTCCTAACCGGTACCTCATCTTCGAAGATGAGGTACCGGCGGCTAAGCCAGTTTCCATGGTCGTATCGTTTCTCGGTTAAACTAAGCGATCGCCAAGACGATCTTCCCGAAGTGCTCGTTCTTCGCCATCCGATCAAACGCCTGGGAAGCCTCTTCGAACCGATAGACTTTGTCGATTGGCATCCGCAAAGCGCCCTTTGCCAGCGCCGGGCCGAGGGCTTCCGACGCTTTCATGATGACCTCCAACGACTCTAATGGAGTCCGCATGCGGAAGGAGGCGCCGATATAGGAGATGCGCCTCATGTTGTGCAGGTCGAAGTTGAACTCGCCGCTCTCTCCTGCCAGGCGGCCGATATTGATCATGCGACCGCCGACCCGCGTCACCTGGAGGCTTCCATTCACCAGGGGGCCGGCGAGGAAGTCGATCAGTAGATCCACCCCTTTCCCGTCTGTCGCCTTGAGTACCTGATCGACCCAGTCCTTATCCTCGGTGTTGATGGTCACATCAGCCCCAAACTCCTTTAACCTCGTGCACCGCTCTGGCGATCTGGAGGTGCCTATGACCATTCCAGCCCCCAGGAATTTGGCTACCTGCATGCCCATTAGGCCCACGGCAGAGGTAGCACCCTGGAAGAGGACCGTCTGACCAAGGGCGAGCAGACCATTGGTGCTAATAGCGTCGTGCATGGTCTGCAGGGCGACTGGCAAAGTGGCGGCTTGCTCGAATGAGATACCCTCTGGGATGGCGTACAACTGTGGTTCAAATACACGTATGTATTCAGCGAATGCCCCGGGGCCGGCGGCCATGACGCGGTCGCCGACGCGCAACTTTTTAATGTCAGCGCCGACCTCGACCACCTCACCGGCAAATTCCAGGCCCAAGGGAGACTCTGCCCCCCCACCCCATCCGCCGTGAGAGGCACCCTTGAGCATCATCTGGTCGGCACGGTTTAACGCAGCCGCCTTCACCCGTACCAAAACAAGGTATGGTTCCAGCTTCGGCTTTGGAATATCCTTCAGAACAGCACCTTCGGTAGTTGCAATGACTGCTCTCATAAACTATCCTCCTCAGTACAATTGACATTGTTTGTTAAGATTGATGAACTTTTTTTCTGCCCACCTGAACTTGAGTTGACGGGCACTGTCAAAGTCAAGTCCGTCTTCTCTCACATTAAGAAAACGGTTTGTTACCGAAATGGTTTACGTGCAGCCAGCTCCACTCTGAACGGCGTTTCACTTTTGGAAGGTTTGGATACCCTTTTTGCCTTCCAACAAGTACAACGGCTGCAAGTCGGTAATTTTCCGGCAGACCGAGCAGTTTTTCCACTGCAGCTCGATCTTCATCCCATAACTCGGATGGCACAATACCCAGACCTTCTGCTGTGGCGGCCAGGTACATGTTCTGTATACACATCCAAGCGGCCCAAATGTTTTGGTGGCCTTGTTCGCTACACACAGCAACAATATTGCAGTTTTTATAAGCGTTTTTCTGGCCCGGCCCAGATCCTTTCAATAACTTCTCGTTCTGGATATACTTGTGTTGCGCGATTTGTTCGATAAGCTTTGGGTCATCGACAATAATAAACTCCCAGGCTTGAAAATTCAGTGGTGATGCCGCCATAGTACCAGCCATGATAATCCTTTTTAGAGTTTCTTCCGTCGCTGGTCCGGTAAAACTGCGAATCGTCCTTCTTTTCGCTATTGCCTCATACACATCCATAAACTTTCTCCTCTGTGCCAGCATTGAATTGAGTCAAGCAGTTTGTAATCTTGCTCAATATCTGAATTTAATCAAACGATAAGTTCAGGAAGCAATGACTCGTGCGGTCTTTACATTTGTTGTCAGATGTCACCCGAGGTCGTGATTTTCAAATTAAAGACCAGGCAATTTGACTCCCTCAGCCCTCCCGTGAAAGTGCCGGCCCATGTAAGAAAACTGTTGCGGTAAACGGTGAATATATCGAACATCCGTGTTTGCTGAAGCTCTACGATATTACCATAACGGGTATTCGGTGATTTAAGATAGACATAACGGGTTACCGCGCTCTTGTTGCCGATTGTTCCATTTTGAACCACCTCAAATCCTATGTCTAGATAATCCTTAACCGCTTTATCAAGATCACTGACAAAATAGCTTATATGATGCAGGCCCGGGCCATTTTCACGCAAGAAATTTACATAAATATTTTCTTCTGTTGTAGAAGTTATAAGCTCAATTTCTGTTTTGCCACAATAACCTATTACCAGGTCAAATCCATCGTCCCTAATTTGTTTTCCTTTGTAATATATCTGATCTTTCATTTCATTGGCGGCACGATACCATCTCTTAACGTTATAGATCTTAGAATAATCGCGCATAGCCTTCTCCAAATCTTCTACAACAAAACCCAATTGATGTATGCGTGGATACTTATGACCAAACATGGTGTCTCCCCCCCCCCCTCCTTTTTTATATGTACCGACAAAATTTATGCCTATTCCATTAGGTAACGGTGTAATAGCCCGGCCAATTCCTGAACAGACACCTTGAATAAAAGCAAACTCATTCTGAAATTCCTGACCTGTGGTTATACGTGCATCATGTATTAGGTTAGAATTCCGTAAATTGAATTTCTAGATGTATGCACCACTATGTAAAATATAAAGCATTTATGCCTATGAAAAAAATATTCTTGACTTATCTGTTAAATGTGAATAAACCATTCACCATTAAACGTGAATATATCATTCCCTATTCATTCAGGTTTGTCAAGAAGAACATATAGAAATATTTTTGGTGGTCACTTAGTGGTAAAGTATATTAGGAATATTAAATGATTAGCGTGGTTTTTTCTTTCCCAGGGCAAATTGAATAGATCGGAATAAGTAGAAGATTAAAACATCAATTAATAAAGGAGGTTTTATGAAAAGATTGCAAGATAAAGTAGCGGTAGTAACGGGAGGCGGATCTGGCCTTGGTAAAGCCATATGTCTGGAATTTGCACGGGAAGGTGCGCATGTGGTCGTGATTTCAAATGTGGAAAATGAGACAGAGAATGTTGCAAAGGAAGTTCGCAGCATGGGCCGTGAGGGAATCGCATTTGTAGCGGATGTGACGGATTCCGGAAAAGTTAAGAGCATCGCGGATGAGGTAAACAAGAAATTCGGGAAAACAGATATCCTTGTCACGAGTGCCGGCGTCATGGGTGAGCGTACATTTATCACCAATACAAGTGATGAAGGATGGCGAAGAACCATAGACATCAATCTTAATGCAGGTTTCTACTGTATCAAGGCCTTCCTTCCCAAGATGATGGAGCAAAAATCCGGAAGAATTATCATGATTTCTTCCACTTCCGGGAAGCTCCCCGCGGCGCTGAATGCAGATTATTCGGCATCAAAGCATGGCGTTATCGGATTGACGAAGGCTTTGGCGATTGAGCTGAGTCTCTTAGGGCTGAATGGAATCACGTCAAACGCTATTTGCCCAGGATCTACGCAAACGCCGATGATCGACCAGATAACCGAACATATGCGACCTCTGACGGGTGAAGATCCGGAAAAATTCAAAAAAGAAAGAATCGCGTCAAAATGTCTTCAGCAAAGACTGCTGGATCCTGTGGAGATTGCCTATATGGCTGTGTATCTTGCTTCGGATGAGGCGCGAGGGATCACTGCCCAGGCGATGAATGTGTGTGGCGGAACTGTTATATCCTAAATTAAAGGAGGATGTTTTATGAAAACTTACAAAATAAAACCCTTATTAACCGGCTGGTTTTATATGAACTGGGCCGGGCTTATCTTTCCCTTTTGTGATGGATATTTTGCAGACCTTCCTGCCCTCATGTTTCTCATCGAAGGTGAAGACGGTGAGCAGATCATTGTGGATGGGAGCTATACCTATGCGCCGTTCACTATGAAACCTAGACGGACGCCAGAATTGGAAGTGCCCACGGTTCTCAAGAACAACGGCGTCGATCCTGATTCCATAAAGACAGTCATAATAACCCACCTGCACCATGAC
>JBEKJA010000162.1:0-6382 GCA_050011475.1 Syntrophales bacterium | reverse complement strand
GATGAAAGCTAAAGTCACCGAGCATGAATCACTCCTCGCGGTGCAGCAGGAAGATTTTTACACGAAGAAAAACCGCATCAGTGTGGTGGAGCAGGAAATAGAATTCGCAAAAAGAAAAGTTCAGGAGCTCGGTTTAAGAAAACAGCGAAGCCAGACGGACCAGGCAGTTCTGGCAGCAAAAAAAGAGGCGACCGCTTCTGAAATTGAAGCATTAAATGCAACCCTCGGCCGGACCGAGGAGGAAATTGCATTACTGGCAGGGGCCGTCGGTGAGAAAGATCTTCGGGTCGCGGCTGTCAAAGCCCAGGAAATCAGCCTACAGAAGGATATGGACACACAAAAGGACCGGCATATTGAATGCGTTACCGATAAAGCCCGGCTGAAGAATTTATTGTCCAGCCTAATCAAAGGGAAGGAAGACCTGAAGATCAGGCTGGAGAAGGAAGAGCAGGAATACACGGAACAGCAGCAGAAACGCCAGGAGGTCCATTGCACCCTGGAGGAGCTTCAAAAGCGATTGACTGCCGAGGAGCTGGCCAAGGTTGAATTGTCAAACAGAAGAGAAGTGTTAATTGCCGATTGCGAGAAAACAAGAAACGGCCTGCACCAGACGGAACAGAGCATTGAAGCCGTCCGGGACGAGGAAAGCAAGAAATCAGCCCGCTACCATTCAATGAAAGAAGTCCAGGAGCACTACGAATGGTGCAGTGAAGGCGTCAAGCTTGTGATGACAAAGGGCAGGCAGGAGACCCTTTCTAGTGAAACCGTAATAGGTCTTGTTGCTGACCATATCCAGGTGCCGAAACAATACGAAGCGGCGGTGGAGGCGGTCCTGGGCGACAAGCTTCAGTATGTCGTTGTCCGCAGCCAGGATGATGGGGCAAAAGCCATTGATTTTCTGAAAAACCATAGTCTTGGGCGTGGGAGTTTTGTCCCATTGAAGGTGCGCAATTCCCGGTCCGGGCAGACCGAAGCGGAACACCTGAGGCAGACCGTCCGGCTGATCGATGAGGTGAAAATACCTGAAGATCTCAGAGAAGTGGCCGAGTATCTCCTTGGAGATGTTCTGGTGATTCCCACGCTTCGCGACGGAATTACTCTATGGCAAAAGAACGGTTTCATGGGGACATTCGTGACTCCCGAAGGTGACATGATCAGCCCGCATGGTGTTCTGACAGGTGGCAGCAACGGCAATGGAGAGAAAAGCCTGCTTAAAAACAAGCGTGAGACCGCTGAGCTGGAAACGGATCTGAAAAAACTGTCAAAGCGCCTGCGGGAAGAGATTGAAGAGAAAGGGAGCTTGAGGCGCAATCTTTCCATCATGGAAGATGAGTTGGACAAACTCCGGACCGATATTCACCGCCTGGAGATCCGTATCGCGGGCACCAGGAAAGACCTAGAAAGATACGAAGAGACAGCGAAGCTGATTGACCAGAAACTCCAGGTTCTCGAATACGAAAAGGAAATCCGGCGGACAGAGATTCACAGTGGGACTGAACAGATCGAACAGGTTATTAAAGATCTGGCGGTGCTGGATGAGAGGGAATTGGAGACCAGCCGGATCCTTTCAGAATTGCAGGACAAGTTTCAGATTCTGAAAACGGATCTGGAAGGCAGGGAAAAAGACCTGACAACAGACCGAATTCAACTGGCCTCCATCGAGCAAAAAAGATCGGCGGATTCAGCGGTCATCGCGAGACTGGAAGAGACACTGGCGGATCTCTTGCGGCAGGAAGCCTCCCATCTTGAGGAAGCCTCCGACTTTGACCGTCAGGTTGTCGAACTTGAGGCCCTTGTGGAAGAACGCTTGAAAGAACTGGCTTTCCTGTACGGTGAAACGGAGGAGATCCAGGATCTGCTTGGACAAACCCGGGATGCCCACCAGGAAACGGAAGATGGAATCAGACATCTCGATCAGAAAATCAAGGAGACCAGGAAAGCTCTGGAGCGTGTTACTTCCGAGGGAAATGAGCTCGAAATTCGTGACAGGGAACTGGCCTACCAGATGGAAAGCATCCGCAACGGTATCCAGGAAAAATATGCTGAAGGCTTCCAGGATGCGGCCGAACAGTTCGATAAGCTCGATAGCGAAGCTATAAAAGAACGGGCACTCCAACTCGAGCGTGACAGATTGGCCATTGAAACTTTCGGGGAAGTCAACCTCCTTGCCGTCCAGGAATGCGAACAACTTCAGGAACGGTTTGATTTCCTCAACTCACAGATAGCAGACCTGAACACTTCCCTGCAGACTCTTCAAAAGACCATCACCCGAATGAACCGGATTTCGAGGAAGCGTTTCGCGGAGACATTCGAGGCGGTGAATGCATCCTTCAAGAATGTTTTTCCCCGCCTTTTTCCCGGCGGCAAAGGAGATCTGATCCTCACAGATGAAGCGGAGCTTCTCGAGGCCGGAGTCGAAATGAACATCCAGGTGCCGGGGAAGCGAACACAGAACGTGACCCTCTTGTCCGGAGGCGAAAAATCTATGGCGGCCATAGCTCTGATTTTCGCAATTATCATGCACAGACCATCGCCTTTTGTGCTTCTCGATGAGGTGGACGCCGCTCTCGATGATGCCAACAATAACCTTTACAGCAGCATACTTAAAGAGATTGCTCAAAACTCCCAGATCATTATGATCACCCACAATAAACAGTCCATGGAGGTAGCCGAGCGACTCTATGGCGTCACCATGCAAAAACAGGGAATATCCGCCATCGTTTCCGTCCAGCTTCACTGATATCCTGATCACCATCGACAATAGCCGGTTACGAATTCACACTTGCCAAGTCAGTGCAAATGATTTAACACTACGACCCTGCATACTGGACTTGATTCAGGATCTATTGCGAAGCAATCTATCTCCACTCCTCGTCATTGCGAGGAGTGAAACGACGAAGCAATCTTCTGGAGTGTTTATGAGCGGCATATTTGAAAATAAGGGTTTCTTTGAAAAGCTTAAATCTGGCCTTTCAAAAACCAGGAAACTTCTAGTGACCGATGTGGACGATATCGTCCTCGGCGAAAAGAAGATCGACCAGCATCTCTTTGATGAACTGGAAGAAGCTCTCATCATGGCTGACGTTGGGCCGGCTTTTACCTATGATATGATCGAGAGGATCAAGGCACAGGCAGGCCGGCGGGAATTGGCGAATGCAGATGTTGTAAGGGGTATCCTTCGGGAAAGCATGTTGGAGATCCTCCAGAAGAATGAAGTACAGATAATGATTCCCAAGGGAAAGCTGTTCACCATTATGGTTGTCGGTGTCAATGGCACCGGAAAGACGACGACGATCGGCAAGATAGCCCACCGGTACAAGAATCGAGGTATTCCCACCATGCTCGTTGCTGCGGATACGTTCCGGGCTGCCGCTGTGGAACAGCTCGAGGTTTGGGGTAAGCGTGTAGATGTACCGGTCATCAAGCAGCAGGCCGGGGCGGATCCCTCCGCTGTTGTTTTTGATGCAATCCAGGCGGCCAAGGTGGGCCGTGCGGATGTGGTCATCATTGACACAGCAGGGCGCCTTCATACAAAAGTCAATCTTATGGAGGAACTTAAAAAAATGAAGAGGATCCTGGGAAGAGAACTTCCTGGAGCGCCTCATGAAATTCTTCTGGTGCTGGATGCGACGACAGGTCAAAATGGCATAGCCCAGGCCAAAATGTTTAAAGACGAGATAGGTGTGACAGGGCTTGCTCTTACAAAACTGGACGGCACCTCCAAAGGTGGCATTATTATCCGTATAGCAAAGGAGTTGAATATTCCAATCCGTTATATTGGAATCGGTGAAGATCTGGATGATTTGAGGCGATTCCGATCAGAAGAATTCGTCAATGCCTTATTCGAATAAAGAAAAGATCATGGAGTGCGTTCCCAATTTTAGTGAGGGACGTGACGCTGGAAAGGTCAAGCAGATTGTGGACTCCATTTCCTCAATCACGGGAGTCCGTGTTCTCGATTTTAGCCTGGATGCGGACCACAATCGCTGTGTTGTGACATTCATCGGTACGTCGGATTCCGTGTTTATGGGTGCCATGGCAGCATGCAACAAAGCAAATGCGCTGATTGATATGCGCTGCCATCGGGGCGTACACCCGCGCATCGGTGCTGTGGATGTTGTACCCTTTATACCCCTTCTGGGTGCAAATATGGAAGATGCCGTGAAGCTTGCCCATCGTTTTGGATATGCCTTTGCAGAGGAATGCCGTGTACCGGTATATTTTTATGGAAAAGCCGCTTTGTATCCTGAACGGTGTGAGTTATCCAATATCAGGAAAGGGGGCTGTGAAGCGCTTAGTGAAAAGCTTACAGATCCGAGCCACTGTCCCGATGCCGGACCTGCAGAGTTTATTGCATGTTCAGGAGCCACGTCTGTCGGGGCGCGTTTCCCCCTGGTGGCATTCAATCTCAACCTGGATTCAAATGATCTGACGCTGGCGAAAAAAATTGCTGCGGCAATCCGGGAGTCAGCAGGAGGATTGAGGCATGTCAGGGCGATCGGAATATGCCTAGAGAGTCGCAATATAGTACAAATTTCCATGAATCTGACAGATTACCGGGTGACTTCCATCCCTGATGTATTTTATCGTGTACGTGATCTTGCATCCAGGACAGGTGTACAAATCTTGGAATCGGAGCTAATAGGGTTGATTCCTCGGGCCGCACTTGGAGAAGAAGATCCCAAAGCAATGAAAATAAAAGATTTCACTGAAAAGAAAATACTGGAAACCTATCTCTGATACACCGAAGCGTGACGCAAAAAATGGGGTCATTGTGAGGCGGCGCCTAAGCCGCCGTGGCAATCTTATAAAAGATTTTACTTCGAAACATCGTTGACATCCCTGAAAAAATTGTGTTATTTACCACACCCTTTCATCGGATGCCCCTGTAGCTCAGTAGGATAGAGCAACGGATTCCTAATCCGTGTGCCGTGCGTTCGAATCGCACCAGGGGTACCAATAAAAACAATGGGTTACGGAAATTCATCTGTAACCCATTTTCTTTTTTGCTAACCTATTGCTAACATCATTTAGTATTAATAATGAATTGAGATGAACTCTCGTGAAGAATTTTCCACTCAGCATAAAATGTGTGGGGAGTGAAACTTATCTCTTAGCTTGCTTCAGTTCTGAGATGCAAGGGAGGGGGATGGCCAAGATAGATCTCTGCAGTTTTCCTGCTTATCATTTTTTCTTCAAATACGGGGGGAGTTTCCCATTAACAGCATTCCCCTATGTGTTTGCTCCATCGGAAGTGTTTAATGTTGTAAAATGCGTGTATAGCCTGTTTAACGGTAAATAACAGGGATTCTGGCTTGCGATCTGGCCATTGATTTATCGGATATTGGAGGGAGGCAGAAAATTAATTAACTAAGTTCCTATAGGGAAATTAACTTAATTAATTTTTTCAGTCATTAGGATATGAGGTACTTATTATAGAAATTATTATTCAAAATGTCTGGATAAATTGTATCTCTGCGGCATATCTCATCCTACACTGCCAAACCGATTCAACCCCATATCTCTCAACCATCTCAAGAGTGGACTCCCTGAATGTTTTTTTTTCACATTCATTTAGATTTAACAAATGTAGATAATCCCCGAGCAGTAAAAGTGGTTCTGATTCCCAACCCAACGGTAGTGGTTCATTATCATCATGCTCTACTTTACCTTCCCATTGAGCCAAAATGGCCATTACACCTAAATAATTGTTGAAAGCATTTCTATGATGCTCTTTTCTTTCGTCCTCTTTATTCATTAGTATTCACCGATTTTCAATTCAAGTAATTTCATAAATTACGTCAGATCTCGAACGTGTCTCTATATATTTTTTTAAACATGCCAGAAAATCTATATCTTCCGCTTCGTTATGTTAGACGCAGCCTATTTATCAATTTCACCTAATAAGTTTGCTTGCCATGTTCTGGATCATTTCTCTTCCGTGAAGTTTTGTAATCCATGACGCTGGTATCCTATTCTCTCCATAAAAGGCACCCGCCAATTGTCCAAATATTGCCCCTGTCGTATCCGCATCATCACCAAGATTAACAGCTAACAGGCATCCTTCTTCAAACGTCTGACTTTTATGGAAAGCCCATAGGGCGGCTTCCAAAGACTTCACAACATATCCAGAGCCTTGTATCTCAGGGGGCATTCGATGTTTGAATGAGCCCGAAGCAATTTCATCAATCTCTAGGATAAGGGGATGCTCCTTCCAGTATCCGGGTATCGGGGAGTAATGATCCGAAAGAATTTCGCTCTTTTTAGCATCAGTCAATGCACCAACAATCAGAGAACCCATGTACCGACATGCATCTATTGCCGTCAAAGCACCATGAGTTGTCTTGGAACTCTCACCAGATTTCTCGATGGCCTCTATAGA
>JBEKJA010000161.1:0-6397 GCA_050011475.1 Syntrophales bacterium | reverse complement strand
GTAAACAGAACGGGTGTCGGTATCTCTTGAAGATGCTCTTTCCCTTCGAGGTGGGGTTTCTGGCGCATGAGTTTGGATACCACGAAAAAACAAAACATGATGAAATTATAGAAGATCCCTTTTCGTGTCCCAGACATGATCATCCTCAAGAATGGGAATGTATTGATGGGATATTAATGCAAGCTGTTTTGGCTGTCAATGGAAAAACACTCCCTTTGTCATCGCGAGGCGGCGCACAAGCCGCCGTGGCGATCTTATAAATGCCTTTCAGTGAAATCTTTACCCGTGATTCAGGGACCATTCCCCCTTTTATCATCGCGAGGCGGCGCGCAAGCCGCCGTGGCGATCTTATTCAGGAGCCATTTTTTGCTGATAAAGGTCCTGGCAGCATCGACACTTGAAATTTCTCCATTGAGCTGGGCGTCTTCCACCGCCCCGAGAATCTCTCTGAATACCGGACCTGGTTCGTAGCCCATTTCCTTGAGATCGTAACCGCTGATCAGACGTGGAGGGCGAAGCTCCTTTTCCGGCAGTTCTTCCAGCTTTTGTTTGCAGAATTCATAGTAGTCCAGCATCCCGTGGCTGCCCAGACAATCGAGGCGATGCAGCTCCAGGTGCAGGGGAAAGTCAGGCTGGCGAATAAAGCGCTTCAGCTTGCTCGGACGCATCTGGCGAACGTGCATGAAACGCATATGGGCACCGATGAGTGCTATGATGGTATTTCTGTCTTCATTGGAAAAATTCAACCTTCTTAGGATGTCTTCCGCCATCTGGGCACCTTCACCCACGTGAGCATAAAAATGAACACCCGACTCATTTTCCGAGCGGGTCACGGCTTTGCCGACATCGTGCAGGAGTGCAGCCCATGCCAGGCATAAACGGTCTCTTCCGGTAAACGAATTTTCTGCGGGCAGAAGCTCCAGCATCCGCAGGGTGTGTTCCAGGACATCCCCCTCCGGATGGAAGACCGGCGGCTGTTCCACCCCGCGAAGGGCAGCTACTTCCGGGAGTATTTTATACAGCAGGGAGCTGGCATCAAGAAGCTCCAGTCCTCGCCGGGGGTGGTCTCCGGAAAGCAGGCGGCTCATCTCCTCCCGGATCCGTTCCGCGCTGATCCGATCTATTTTGCGGGCATTGCGTTGAATGGCTTCAAAAGTGGCCGTTTCAATGTCAAAATCCAGGTTGGCTGCAAAACGGACCGCACGAAGCATTCTTAGGTGGTCTTCCGAAAACCTATCATCAGGATTTCCAATAGTACGGATGATCCGACTCCGGATATCCGCCTGTCCATCCACATAATCGATGACCTGATCGGTTTCGGGATCCATCAATAGACCATTGATCGTGAAGTCCCTTCTTCGAACATCCTCTTTCGCAGTGGAGAAAGTCACATGTAAAGGCCGGCGACCATCTTCATAAACATCTTCCGACCGGAAGGTGGCCACTTCGAATTGATATACCCCTTCTACAACGATCATGACACCAAATCTGGCACCGACCGGAATCGTCCGGCTGAACAGGGATTCAATGATCTCCGGCACGGCGGCAGTTGCGATATCGAAGTCACCGGGCTCTATTCCCATGATGAGATCACGTACACATCCTCCGACGAAATAGGCCTGATGACCGGCCTTGCGGAGATGGTGCACGATAGATACCGCCGCCTGATATGGTTTGGACTGAATTACTGATTCAGGCAGCATAATCGGACTGCTTGATTCCTGCAATGACTTCAAACACTCATCAACCTCCCGGGGTATTCCGGGGGATACCCTCATCATTCATTGTGTCTTGAGACATAAAAAAAGGCAAGTGAATCATTTATCCCCTCGCCCTATTCAATCAGAAAAGCAAGATAGATCTCTTTTATTGATGAGAGCATCCCGGCTATCTACCCTGCCAAGAATCGCCATGGAAAACAAACTGGAGAAGATCCTCTCGTTCTGAGTAACATTTATTATGTGAAAAGTCATTAAAACAACACATAAAAGGTTAAGCCAATACATAACAAAATCAATAAAAGGCTTGATTGCCTCTTGATGTTGGCTTACCGTTTTTCATGGTGCTTTGTAAGGTTATGGTCACAATTTGGTCACAAATGAAAAAAATGGGCTAACCATAAAGGCTAACCAATTGATTTTAATGGTAGGTTATGATAGAAAAGAACCACTGACACTCAACCCATTGAGATGATCCTGTTTTTCTGCATCATTCCTTATTGATTGCATTTTGCGAGACCCCTCAAACGATCCAACTCTTCACGAACGGAAGCGAAATGGTCCGTCGGTCCGTGCCCGCCTCCAATGCGCAGGCCGTGGCGAATTGCTGTCGTGATATAGGCCTTGGCTTCCTGAACCGCCTCCGGGAAGGTTTTTCCAAAGGCTAGCATGGTGGCGATTGCAGCCGAATAGGTGCATCCAGTCCCATGGGTATCTCGCGTGTCGATCCGCTCGGTCACCAATTCAAAAAAATCCTTCCCATCATAGAGAAGATCCATTGCAAGCCCGGGAAGATGCCCCCCTTTGATCACAACATTCGCCGGGCCGAGATCCAGGATCATGTGTGCCGCCCGTTTCATGTCTTCTTTTGAGGCAATGACTATGCCGGAAAGCACCTCCGCTTCAGGGATATTCGGGGTAACAACGCACGCTAGGGGAATCAACTCCTTCTTCAACGTCTCCATTGCGTCCTGATGAATGAGCGGCATTCCCCCCTTGGCCACCATGACAGGGTCCACAACCAGTCCCCTGATTGAGTAGTGCCTGATTTTTTCCGACACCATGCGAATGATGCCGGCGTTTGCCAGCATTCCGGTCTTTGCGGCATCCACACCGATGTCCGTTGCCACCGCATCGAACTGTTCAGCAATGAACTCCGGAGGAACTTCGTGGATACCGATCACACCAAGGGTGTTCTGTGCGGTAAGCGCCGTAATGACGCTCATTCCGAAACCGCCCAGAACCGTAATAGTCTTCAGATCCGCCTGAATTCCTGCCCCGCCGCCCGAGTCGGAACCAGCAATCGTCAGGATGCGTTTGATTTTCATAATGACTCGTTTCCCTCCGGGAACATGCCTTCCCTGTGATAATGAATTGCAAGCAGCACTCCCGTTTCAACGGAAACCGTTCCATATTTCCCCGTCAACCGGTTGCTGATTCCATAAGGCTTATCCGGCATTAACATTGCTCCCTGCAATGGATATTCGAAACCGTCGAGGTTGATACCTGAAGCCTCCCCGACAAATGGAAAAAAGGACACCGTCTGGCCGGGCTCCCCTTCAATCACCGCAGTCCGCTCAACGAGAAAGACTTCGCACCATTCATCCACCAGCCGTAACGGGATGCCGCGCCTGAGCCCCTGCAGCAGCAAAAACAGGTTGGCCAGGGTGTGATCCAGTCTCAGACCGAGTCCGCCGAAGATGCAGATTTTATCCGGTGCCAACTTGAAAGCCTGTTCAAGCGCCAGCTCCGCATCCGTTTCATCCTTTTTTTTAGGATGTTTAAGGAAACTTACACCCCTTTGACGGAAATGCCGCTCGACTTCAGGATCGATGGAATCCAGGTCCCCGACAATCATATCTGGATTCAGTCCCAAGGCCTTGGCATGGCGTGTTCCTCCATCCGCGCAGATGATTACGGCTGGAGGATTCTTTTCAATGAATTGCCTGACGAAATCGATATTGTGTATCGGCCCGCCTACAAAAATATAAACCATTCGACTCAAGATCCTATACCTCACATTCAGGAAATCAAGCGCATATAAAAAAGCCACCCCGCCGGGGATGGCCTTTGAAAAGCTGCACATGCAAAACTTACAAATCCCTACGCTGGCATTACCCAGATCAGGTTCAAAGGGTATCTTCTCAGCCTCTCGGCGCCCCCGGCTTAATTAACTATGATATTGAATACTGAAAATCGATCAGGAAAGCAAGCTCTATCTCGTTGAGATCACTTGTGCTATCTGCTTGGAAGGCATGCCTTAATCGTGGTCATTTGGAGACGGGACCACACAGGCCGTTGTAATAATCCCAGACTTCGCACCAGTCACCGCTCTTCCAACTGCAGGTGCCCTGCTCTTCTTTTGTACCAGTTAATGCTTTAACGGTATAAGTACCGCCTGTAATCACACAAAACCGGGCTGCCGGTGTGGCCAATCCTGCTACCTTGACACCCCCAAGCGGGCAATTTCCTCTCATCATGGCCCATTCTTCGCATTCATTTCTATCCCTGAACCGGCAAATACCATACTCCCCACCATCCGGCCTATTCTGGATGACCAGTTCCCCCCCCCCCTTTTATCCACACAATTTACCGATGCGGGGTTGGCAATGGCGGATGATTGCCCCTGGGAAATTTGCAATGATGATGCTGCATCTGCATCCAGTATGTGCCCGATAATGCATCCGGCCAATATGAAGATGATGCAGAGCAATGACTCCCTCCTCTTGTCATTGCGAGCGGAGTGAAGCAATCTTTCAAATCTCTTTGAATCAGTTCGATTTTCTTTATATTCTATAAGATCGCCACGACGGCTTACGCGTCGCCTCGCAATGACCAGGGAAGATATTTTGGTCATATCTATCATTCCGATCAGAAGGGCAGGATGATGTCTTCCAGGGAGCGTTTTGGCACATGGTGGCCGCCGTCCGCATCGCGCCAGTACTTTATATTGCCATCCACACCCACTGTGTCGATGATCACGTGCTCGATGGGCTTGCCCAAGGCTATCACAAGGATAATTTCATAGCGATCCGATATTCCAAGATCCTTCCTCAGCGACTTTCTATTCACTGAAGCAATCATGCACCCGCCCAACCCCTTTTCCGCGGCGCCAAGGAGAATCGTCTGAGTGGCTATTCCGGCATCGAATTCCGCTCCATGTGCCCTTTCCTTATCGAGGAGAAGAACGATATAGGCTGTCGGCCGCTCCCCCTCGGCCGGACCGGGCCATTCCTTCAGATTACCGGCCCAGGCAAGATTGGGGAAAATCCGATCATTCTTCATTTTTGTCCAGGAGAGAATATATTTCAACGGCTGGAAATTAGCCGCCGATGCCGTCAGGCGTGCTATATCCACCAACTCTCTCAGCACCTTCTCATCCATGGAAAAACTTTCATCAAAACGGCGATAGCTCCTGTTCTTCGCGACTAGATCTTTCATCATGACGCGGATTCCCCCTTTACCACCATTTCAATATGAAACAATTTTCTGACATTGTCTGTGGTAACTTTCCCCACCTCTTCCAGCGGGATCCCCTTGATATCCGCTATACGCCGGGCCGTGTACAGTACATAGGTCGATTCGTTTCGTTTTCCACGGTGCGGCTGAGGGGTCAAAAACGGCGCATCCGTCTCCACGAGCAGCCGGTCCAGGGGAACATTGCGGACGACTTCCACAAGCTTATCGGATTTTGGATAGGTAACCGGTCCGGCAATCGAAATATAGAACCCCATATCGAGGCATTGCATTGCCATGACCGTATCGCCGGAGAAGCAATGAATAACGCCGCGGCGCTTGCCCGCCCAGTGTTTCAGCATTCGGATCGTCTGGTCGTGGGCATCCCTGTCGTGAATAATGACGGGAAGATCCATTTCGACGGCCAGGTCTAGAAGCTCACCAAAGCGGCGAATCTGGATATCGCGCGGGGAAAGGTTCCGGAAGAAGTCGAGACCGATCTCACCAAAGGCTACAACCTTTGGCTTCAAAGCAAGTTTCCTCAGAATATCGTAAGTATTACCACTAATCTCAATCGCATCATGGGGATGAATGCCGATGGCCGCATACACCGCACTGTAACGCTTTGCAATATCCACAGCCTTCCTGCAGTCAGCCACGTTTGTACCGATTGTGATCATGGCTTCCACGCCGGCATCTATCGCCCGCTGTACTACGGCATCCCGATCACCGTCAAACTCCCGCATCTCGAGATGAACATGGGAATCGATAACCATGGACGCTCAGCGCCTACTTTTTGACAGTTCTTTCTCGACGTTCATTTCCTCGGCCAGGTTTGATATATCTGGGCGCTTTTTGATGTATGCTTTTACATCGCTCTCCTTCATTTTCCCGTCGCGGATCATTCTTTCAAGAATACGTTTGTCGATTTTCTGCTCCTGTGGTTTTTTCTTCGTCGTCATATCTATTATCCCTTTATGAGATTATATGCGCAAATGGAACCTTCTATACTTCTATTATATATTACATTTATTTGATTTTTTCAACCTTCCCTTGTAAAATTTCTGATTTAAGCGAACTGAGAAGCCTTTTCAGTTAGAACCTGACGGGCTTCCTTCATGATACGCTCGATGAGTTCAGCCACGGCCGGTTCGTCACGAACAAGCCCTACGACTTGCCCCACCGGTAGGAACCCATTTTCCGTGTCGCCATCCTCCGTAGCA
>JBEKJA010000160.1:0-6412 GCA_050011475.1 Syntrophales bacterium | reverse complement strand
GACTCGGCTCTTATCAATACTACCTTTGGCATAATTTCCTCCGGTAAGGAAAGACATTTCCAAATGATGACGACTCTTCATCCATAATGATCCAAAATTATGCGGAATCCTGACATAAAATCTGGACCGGTTTTAGGGGTACAGGTCAGTCAGAATGAAAGAAGGTTAAAAGTCATTGATCGAATCAATAAGACTCTTGAGCCTGCTGAAGTTCTTGCGGTTAAAGTCTATCACAAGCCGCGGCAAATGAATAACATCCGCATCATCCACTTCAGCTTCCAAAGCCCCAGACGCCGAGATTCTTCCCCCGGGCAGAATGATGTCATGAAACTGATCTGTCAGCTTCCGGATATCGTCGGGGCTGAGCTGAGATGTGAGCCGAATCACGAGTTGGCCATGCACATATCGCATGCTGTGATAGCGGCAATAGAAATGCTGAATTTTCTCCACCGCAGCATCCACGGAACATACTCGCTCAAAGAGCGCAAAGTCCAATGGGCTAATATAGTTACGAACCAGAAGTTCTTCCTCGAAGAGTTTGATCAGTTGGGACCAGTAGGAACATTCAGGATCGTCCACGAGCACAAGCGGCATGGGATTGCGTTTGCCGGTTTGTACTAGGGTGAGCGTCTCCATTGCCTCGTCGAGCGTGCCAAAGCCACCCGGGAAGAGCGCCACGGCATCCGCTTCTTTAAGGAAGGCAACTTTACGGTTGAAAAAATATTTGTAAGTGATGACCCGTTGATTACCCTCAATCACGGAATTTGGCTTTTGCTCGAACGGCAAGCGGATGTTCACACCAAAGGAATGCTCGGGGCCGGCTCCCTCGTTGACGGCCTGCATGATGCCTCCGCCCCCGCCGGTGATGACCATGTAACCAATCTCAGCGATCTTTTCCCCAAAGAGCTTTGCCATCTCGTATAGCGAATCGCCCTGCTGGGTGCGCGCCGAACCGAAGACTGTAACTTTGCGAACATTCCGGTAAGGGCCGAAGACCTTGGAAGTGAACCGCATCTCCTTCAGCGTTGTATTCATGAGTTTGAGGTCCGCACTCTCGTCATCCTCCTGCCCGGCCTTGATTGAGGCGATAATCATTTCGCGGACATATTCCGGTCTCCGGATGCCCCTGGCGGTCTCTATCAATTTCTCGATGATCTCGTCAATGGGGCCGTTATTTTTGGTGAAATAAATTTTCATTATTCAGGCAGTTTCTCTTTGCTGTTTGATCAACCGACTTGATTGATTAGCAAATATTTCCAGCGACTACAAGTTGATTAGGCTCGCCTCTTATAAAATCCTCTGAATCAACGACACACGCATGCTACTAGACATTGTTAATATATCTTACCACATTTTAAGTTAGAGCTGCTATTATTGATTATTATTTGAAACATCGTATAGTGTAACTGAAAGACAGAACATCACTTTCATGATTTCACGGTTAATCACTTACAGACACGATTCTTCAGTTCTTCAATAATTGTATTGGGGACAATATTTGTCATACTTGTTTTTAGTGATGACATATCTAGAATTTTCGATTTTTCGTTATAGAGAACAATTACGATTATACGGTATGTACCTTCTTTACAATTTATTTCATTTAAATTTTTGACAAAGGATAATCTGTTACAATTTTGTTTTGACTTTTGGTTCGAATCATTAATACATAAATCTACCCAACTTTTCCAATCTTCATTTTTCCTATTGAATTTTAATATATCAAATACCTGAACTGTTTCTGATGTTCGTTTGATACTATCTTTGTTATAATAACATAATGTTCCATCTTTACTTTCACTATATTTGATTAAATTCTCATCCATAACATCAGTCACGAATACTGATAGAACAAATCCTATCGTCATCAACATGAAGAAATGTTTTCTTGATATCATTTGTGCTGATCCTTTCATTCTGGGGAAGAGGTATTCATGGTATATCACTGACACACTTTATTCTTTAGTTCATCAGTATTTGAATCTGGAATGATATAATCCCATTCTAAAAGGGGAGATGACGAATATAGAATTGTTAAATTTCCATCGTATAGAACATGTTTGATTAAACCGCATTTATCGTCTTTACAATTAATTTCTATTAGATCTTTTCTTGAGAATAATTTGTTACAATCATTAATTGAATCTAGTTTCGAAGATTTTTTACATTCATCTACCATTTTACCCCATTCTTTATTTTTTCCATTGAATCTTGCTTCAGTCCATACATTTACTATTCCTGATTTTCTCTTTACACTGTTTTTATAATAGTAATATACAGTTCCGTCTTTCCCTTCATTATATTGCTCAAGATTCTCCCCCATGACATTAGTCACGCATACTGACAGAACAAATCCTATCGTCATCAACATGAAGAACTGTTGTCTTGATATCATCACATCACTCCCTCAGAAGGTAATATCTTCAATTACTATTTTTTTTAATCCCCCTCGTCTATCAACTGGGACTGGTTGTTCAGTTTCAATTCTTAATATTTCTCCCCGCTTTAGTGATATGTAATGGTGAATCTTAAAATTGTATTCTTTATCAGTTTTTCCTTCTTCATATGGTTCATAATCAAATTTATCCTGTAATTTTTGTCCTCGTTCAATATAATTAATCAGAGATTTGAGTCTACACAATTGGACTCCTCTTCTTTCCTTATCGAGATAATCATTTATTATGAAATCTTTTCCATAACACTTTATATTTTCGTCCATGAAATTTTGTTCTAAACCCTTGTTTGATATCATAACAGAGAATACGAGATTACCAAACACTTTAAGGTCACTATTATTTCTAACAAAAATTTGGAATGTAGGAAGTTTATCATTACAAACATTCCATTCATGATTCTGTTGATCAATTTCTACTTGTCCGTCTTTTACAACTTTGTGAATTCTATATTGTTGGATTACTTTTAATGATAGATATCCAATCAATACGAAAACAAGGATTGATAATATAATAATAAGTGATCGAAAAAAATTCATTGTTAATGATCTCCCCCCTTCATCTTATAAAAGAACTATTCCAGTTCAATAAAACACAAAACCCACTCCTGATCTCAGAAATGAGTTTCTATTATTCTCGGATCGTTCATATCAACACTCCCTCTAGTGTTAAAACGACCATCTCTTTTTCTATCGAGTAACCTATTCTTATAAATGTTACAAGACATTACTGAGATTCAATTTAATCTGGAATAACAGTCATGAATGTTAGATATTATTTCTCAATGGTATTATTGACTTACAATTTGTTATATCTATTTGAAATCACTAGGTAATCTGGCATAACCCGTCAAAATTTCTTTTCACAAATCTTTCACAATCAAAAAAAGGGGGTTCGACGGGAAACCTTAGAACTATTGTTACAACTGGTGGGACGTGCGGGAATCGAACCAGCGACCAACGGATTAAAAGTCGTATTGAAGTGGATTACTTTTAGTAGGGTTTAGTAGGGATTGGTTAGTTTTATTAGGAAATTTTAGAGAACAGGGGGTAATGTTGTAGGGGTTGTTACTCCCTGTTCCTTCCTGTTAGGTGCACAAAAAGTGCACAGCTTGGGGGAGGGGGGAGACACCGGAACCACCCCCCTCTTTTCCCCTATATGGGACCCTACCGCTCAACACACAAAGGGGTAAAAAGTCGAGGTTGAGTCATGCATAAAAAATCGCAATTAGATGCACCAAGAGCCAAGAAAGAGATCGTTCAGATGATTGCCCAAGGAAGAAGTCAGGCAGAAGTGTCAAGGCAATTCCAAGTTTCACTTGGGCCTGCGTGGAAATAAAATTTTATTAAAAAAGCTTTTCAAAATTATTAAATCAGCATCTCATAAGTCTCATCATCGGAATCTCTTCAAGCAAACGACTTCCTTCCTGAAACAAAGCATAAAGCTGTTTTGACGAGTATGTACTCTTTCAAACCGAAATATCGGGCATTAAACGCCCGATGAATGAAGTATTAAAATAGTTCAATCCGCGTATTATCCAATATTAATATTTTCTATATATCTATTCTTAGTCCATCATAAGTGGAAAAAGTTTCAGGAAATATCATTCGCGCGTGTGCCTGCGCCTTTTCTCTTTTTGCCATTGTTGTATATAATGCGGCATCAAAATGGGTAAGAGCAAGTTTTTTTGCTTTTGATTCAACCGCAAGTTTTGCGGCAAGCTGCGGATTCATGTGAGGCCAGGAATTGGATGTTTGTCCGCTGAGCATTGCACATTCAGAGATAAAAAGGTCGGCATTCCTGGAAAGTTCTGCTGAGTTCTTGCAGTAACCGGTATCGGTGCAATAACTTATAACCTTGCCGTCAATTTCAAACCGATAGCCGAAACACTTTGAAGCGTGAACAAGCAGAAGCGTCCGGAACTTAAAAGGAATTCTATGCCAGCCTTCTTTAACGCCTATCACAGTGCAAGGGAAAGGCAGTCTATGGACAGGGATAGAATATCTGGGAGCGAGAAATTCTTTGATTATCGCTTTTATCCCGGTTTGTCCTATTATCTCCAGCGACTTAAATTTGAATTTTGCCAGTGTGTGAAGCCCTTGAATATGGTCTATGTGGAAATGGCTGAGGAATAAATAAACAGGCATATCCTTTTTTATATATCTACTCGCTTTGTGAATACCATTTCCGGCATCAAGGATAATATACGCAGTTTTTGTCTCTATCAGCGTGCAAATCGTATTGCCGCAATCCGTATCAAACCAGCCATTAGTGCCCAGGAACGTGACCTTCATTTTGCCTTCATGTATTCTTTTATCTGATTAAGGGAAACTTTTTTCATGTCGGTGCCGTCATTATACTCTTTTGTCCATTCCACTACATTATCAAAGATTGTTTTACAAGAGGAAGAAATGAACGAATCCAGTAGTCGGATGATCCGATCTGGTAACCCGCCAAGTGATTATGAGATTGCGGTGTGGGGTGGTGATGAAGCTTCTGAAGATAAAATGCAAACCTAAGAATAGCAACGGTGCCCTCGCGCCTGAGCTTTGACGTTACACCTTTCAAATCGTAATTCACAACGTAAAGACTTTTCAAAGTCGTTTGTTTGTAAGTGAAAGACGCGAAATTTGACCACTGCCGAAAATATAAATTTCGATTGTAGCTTTTTCTGAGATATACTTCCTGTAGTCCGCAAAATGCCTTTCTTGAAAATCATACTTACTTTCAATCAGTAATCTTGGACAAAATTTCATTATAATTAAACATAATAAAATGTCTTTTAAAATTTGGGATTTAATCTTGGTTATCTCTTCCTCTTACAAACAAACGACTTTGAAAAGTCTTTACGTTGTGAATTACTATTTGAAAGGTGCAACGGAGCGTAAGCGATCGGCTCTAGCGACTTGTTAGCCATTTGCAAAAAATCCTTCATGAAACACAACAATGCCTTTTGGAACCTTTTCGGTAAACGGCAAGGCAAAGAAAACTTCTTGAGGAACTCCCTCGTAAACCAGTTCTGGGAAATTCTAGAAACCTAACCGCTTATAGTAGTTCGGATGACCCACAAGAACGCAACCTTGGCCACCCAACTTTTTAAGTAAAGACAACCCTTCACTGATAAGAGATTTTCAAATTCCTTTTTTTTGATACTCCGGCAATACAGAAACTGGGCCGAGGCCGTACCAGCCTATTGCACCGTCAGATATTGTTACTGGCGAAAAAGCAATATGGCCTACCACCTGTCCCTCAATCTCTGCAACCAGCGAAATAGTCAGCGCATTGGCATTCCGTAATGCGTTTATTATGAATTGTTCTGTGTGATTGCTAATTTGAAGATTCTGAAAGGCAGCTATGGTAACTTTGGATATTGCTTCAATATCTGAAATTGTTTCATTCCTTATGATCATTTTAAACTCCTTTTTATTCATATTAACGGCTAACGATAAAATTAGCCGGCGCGTAGCGATAGGCTGTATTGACCTTAGCAATTTTTCAACTATTATCAACTGTAATGTAGCATAAAATAGTGATATTAGAAAAACAACATTACAGGAAGTAATAAATAAACCCTCCCTTTACATTTCACGATAAAAAACATTTTGATTTCAAACCGTTAGTACCTTACCAGCTTCACATGATCTATGCTGAAGCGATCCATAGAATGATCCAATATAGGATGCTCTTCTCGATAGGAAACGAGCATTTTCTATTGAGTACGGATAATATCAAAGCTGGAAAGCCCCGAAAAATGGCCCCAAATGAGGGGGGAAAGTCAATATAAAATCGTAAAAGAAAAGAGGAGCTATGAAAACGGCTAAATCAACAATCATTAAATTTCCTCATCAAAATGCAAAAACGCCCCAGAGGATTCGGCAAGCAGATTCCCTGAAATACTTTAACCACACCCAAATCAGGATGCTCCGCAGGGCAGCAAGGGATCAAGCCGAGCTTGATTT
>JBEKJA010000159.1:0-6430 GCA_050011475.1 Syntrophales bacterium | reverse complement strand
GATCGAGGTACTCACGAAGATTGGGATAGGGCTTATCATGCCAGAACCCTTCACGGCGTAAGACGGATCTGAGCGCGATCAGAAAATTAAAGACAATGCCGACTGCAGCAAGATGCTTCAAGGGAAAACGACAATCCGGACGGAGGGGATTAATAATGGCTACAGCGTCAGGTAATGCCTGGGGCACCTCATGATGATCGAGAATGATCGTATCAATACCCAGTGTGTTGGCATAGGCAACCTGCTCGTGATCTGAAACGCCACAATCAACCGTGACGATCAGGCTGACCCCGGAATCCTTAAAACGGTCGATCGAGTTACGGTTTATGCCATAACCGTCCCCAAGCCGGTCCGGAATATAATACATCACTTTGGATTGGATTTGCTGAAGAAATTTCAGCAGCACAACAACGGATGTGATGCCATCCGCATCATAGTCCCCATATATCGCTATGTGTTCTTCCTGTCGAATAGCCCGAATGACCCTGTCTACGCCTTTTTGCATATCCTTCATCATAAAAGGGTTATGAAGATCATTAAGTGAAGGATTAAGGAATTTTCTGGCATCGTCAGGATTAAAAATACCGCGACTGATAAGAAGCCGGGCCAGGATTGGATTCAGGTCGAGCTCCTTTATCAATTGCTCCTGATATTGTGGATTCGCTTCAGATATCCGCCATAAGGTCGTTGGAAGTGCCTCGGAAGGCCTGGAATGGGTCACAAACGGATTGACTCCTTAAGATTGACACAATTACAATGGATGCATTTATTATGCCTGTAGCATTCATATCAATTTCCTCTAGCGTGTCAAGGATAGTTTTAATCTTGATCTTTATAAAATGAAATGTTAGCTGACTTTGTACAAGGAGGTAGGCATGAAAAAAAACCATCAAAATTTACTTTTATTGCTCCTTTTTGTTTTCCTGCCATATTTATTGGGAATGAGTGCACTCGGTGGTACATCTAATCCTGAGAAGGTTCCCATTCCGGAGAAAAAATTCAGTGCCACTTTTATAGATCAATATGATGTCGTTACCGAGTGCCATGACGTCAGCATACAAGGTGCCACCTCCATCGAAGGGACAAGGGGTGCAGGAACCTTTACGATATCTTTCGCACAGATTCATTCAGTCACGTTTCAACAGTCCGGTGCCGTATTGAAGGCTATTATCAAAATGAAAAATGGCAACAGTGTTGAACTAACCCTCAACAAAGAATTGCATGCTTATGGATTGACATCATTTGGCACATACCAGGTTAAGTTGTCTGACCTCAAGATGATGACGGATATCATTCCAAAGTAATGGCCATTTCCTCCAGCTTATGCTCATGCTCACCCATACATGGCTTCTCAGGAGTTTTCTTGCGGATCACAGGCTGCAGCTGGATTCACCTGATATATACGTTTACAATGTTATTCCCGATTTGCTGCCCATTCATGGAGATGCAACATCCGCCCTTACACACGGAATAGGTAGATTCAGCACCCTACCCATCGAGCATCGTAAAGTGGCTTTTGTTCGCTTTCATCTTCTTGTAGACGATATGGCGCATCATGGAAGGCTCATACATCGTGCAGAGTCGGAATTCGATGCGATGTCAAAAGGTTATACATACCGCAAAGGACGATTCTTGGTCGATGATATAAAGGCGTTGTATGTGAATAGCCGAAAAAAATCAATGCGAATGATGCACTGTATTATGCGCATCTGATTATAGAATCGGCATTTGACCTTGCGCTTTACGATGATAGTAAAGAATCGGGGTACCTGGAAATGTTTTGTGATGCTGTCCGCGTGACTGCGGATGAAAAAAGCTCCACACTTACTGCGGAATGGCATGGTTATATGGAATTGAAGAAAGTTCCCTGTACATTGCGCTTCGGGAGGCAAAACAGCTCAGGACTATTGAGAAAATGATACCGTTTATGTCCATGGAAGGGCGTATTCCCATGTATTTAAATAAATTCGATTTGGAGGGGACTTCTTCCTTTGGAAATATGAAGAGCTTAATGGAGAATGGGGGGGGGGGGGGCTCGTTCGAGATTACAGGGATTTTATCGAGGAGACCTGGACCGCTATCCAGGCCTCCGATTTTTTGAGGTCTTTACACAGCTTTTTTGACAAATCCTGAACGGAGACAACGTGTACAGACTTTTATCCGCTTCACTGAACCGGTCTCTTTATCCTGGCAGCGAAGCTTCTGGAGATTGGGATACCATACCTTCTTTGATTTATTATTGGCATGGCTTACATGATTGCCGATGGAAGGTTTTTTACCGCATATTTCACATATTCTTGACATAACGTGTTGCTCCTCTCAAAAATGTGTGCCGACTTCTAAAGCATATGAAAATAATTTGCAAGCTAATTCTATGATTCTATGAATTTTTTAATGATGCCGGTTGGCCGGTCGTTTCTAGTACCCTCATCCAAAGATTCCCCTGAGGATCAATCCTTCTTCGTGAAGTGACAGTATTTAAAGGAAGATGGACATATTCTTCCCTCATCAATCCTACGATCATGCCCGTCTTGCCTGCCATACCCGCATGGACCGCATATTGCCCAAGAGCAGTGCAATAAGTGCTGTCCACGGCACTGGCAGGTACACTGCGGATGATATAGCTTGGATCGATATACTTGAGGTTTATTTCAAGGCCTGTTGCTGTGAAGTAAGCCTCGATTTCGTCTTTTAAAAAAAGTCCAATATCAAGGAGCCGGATATTGCCGGAAGCATCCATCTCGATTTCCCCATCCGTAACCGGGACAATCTCCTGTCCGGCACCTTCCGCAATAAGGATGACACAATGCTGACGGGTCATGAGCCGCTTTTCAAGGGTCTTCATCAAACCTTTCGGGCCATGCAGATCAAAAGGAATTTCCGGAATTAGTACAAAATTCACGTCATTCTCAGCAAGTGCAGCCCCGGCGGCAATGAAACCGGATTGGCGCCCCATAATTTTGACAAGGCCGATTCCCATGGGTGCGCCCTTTGCCTCCGCATGGGCGCATTGAAGGACCTTAACCGCTTCAGCAATGGCCGTATCATAACCAAAAGTCCTCTGGATCAGGTTCAGGTCATTATCAATCGTCTTGGGGATGCCGACAATGGAGATTTGAAGTTTTCTGGAACGGATTCCCTCTGCAAGGCTGTCCGCGGCCTTCATCGTACCATCTCCGCCGATACAAAAAAGAATATCGACATTCATCCGCTTGAGTGCGTTTATCATTTCCTCGATATCGTGGATGCCTCTTGAGCATGCCAAAATGCTGCCCCCGGTCATGGGTATGTTTTCGACCATCTCGGGAGTCAACTCAACAATGGGATGGCCAAACTTCGGGATAAATCCCTGAAATCCATAACGGATACCGATGATATTTTTTACGCCATATTGGTGATGGAGCCCCATGACAAGAGCCCTGATAACGTCATTGATCCCGGGGCAGAGGCCTCCACAGGTTACAATGGCCGCCTTTGTCTTAGACGGATCGAAGAAGATTTTTTCCCGCGGGCCTGCGAGTTCTATGGATAATGGACGGCCTTCAGAATCCTGTATATCGCAATAATGCCGCAACTGAATATTGAACAATATCCGTCTCTCCTCCGGAGTGAAATATTGAACGGACAGCGGTGATTGGATCGTTCGTTCACCCAGATCTGAAATACTGAAGTCCTGTTGATTCTGATTCATAAATCGCCTCTAAATGGCCTTTATCATGACCCGCCTGCCTTTTATCTCAAGGCGTCCTTCCGCATAGAGCTGGATCGCCTGCGGGTAAATCTTATGCTCTTCCTTCAGAATTCTTGCGGCAAGATCTTCGGCAGTATCCGAATCGAGCACAGGAACGATGGCTTGTATGATAATAGGGCCCGCATCAACCCCTTCATCAGCGAAATGAACCGTGCAGCCTGAGAATTTGACGCCATAATCAATGGCTTTCTGCTGGACGTGCAATCCCGGAAAAGCAGGCAACAGGGCCGGGTGGATATTCATGATTCTCAAAGGGAACGCCCTTAAAAGAGTCGGACCGAGAATTCGCATGAAACCGGCCATAATCACAAGCTCAACTCCGAATTTGCTTAAAACAGCTACAATTTTTTCTTCAAATGTCTGGCGGTCCGTAAAATCGCCATGCCTTACTATAACGCTTGAAATATGATGGTGCGCAGCCCTTTGCAGAGCATACGCTTCAGGCTCATTACTGACAATGACACGAATCTCGGCGTCAAGACGTCCCACTTCAATATGGTCGATGATCGATTGAAGGTTGGAGCCGCTTCCGGAAACCAGGACACCAATGGGTACTTTTTGTGCCATACGCATCCAAAGCCTTTAAATGAAGGTCACAGGCGGTTGGCTGTGTTCCCGCTGATTGATACTGCCAATGAGATATGCCCGTTCACCAAGCTTTTCCAACCTTTCAAGGATATCAGGAGTCTCGCGCTCCGGAACGACGATTAACATGCCGATTCCCATATTAAAAACCCGATACATCTCTTCATCTTCGATACGCCCCATTTCCTGAATGATCTTAAAAATGGGCGATATCTCCCAGCTTCCCCGTGTGACGACTGCCTGACAGGGAAATGGAAGAATTCGTGGGATGTTATCCGTAAAGCCGCCGCCGGTGATATGGACGATACCTTTAACCGTTAGGTTCTTGATCAGATTCAAAACCGATCGTACATAAATTTTTGTAGGCTTGAGCAATTCCATACCCAGACTGTCTTCAAGTCCGGGCAAAGACCGGTCAAGATGAAGACCGCTTTCCTCGATCAAAACTTTTCTGGCCAGGGAATAGCCGTTGCTGTGCAGGCCACTGGAGGCAATCCCAATAATTCTATCACCTACCCGGATTTCAGACCCTTCGATGAGCTTATCCGCGTCAACTACACCGACACAGAAGCCGGCAAGATCGTAAACACCATCTGAATAAAAGCCCGGCATTTCCGCCGTTTCTCCGCCTATCAGGGCACAGCCTGCATCCAGGCAACCTTTGGAGATTCCTTCAACGATTTGTACCATCTTTTCCTGCTTGATTCGGCCTGTGGCAATATAGTCCAGAAAAAACAGGGGTTCAGCCCCCTGTACCAGAACGTCATTGACGGACATGGCAACCAGGTCGATGCCGACGGTATCGTGCTTGTCCATCATCTGTGCGATCTTTAATTTTGTGCCGACCCCATCAGTCGATGATACGAGAACAGGGTTTTTATAGCGGTCGATATCGAGATGAAACAAACCTCCAAACCCCCCGATACCTCCTTTAACCTCTCTGCGGGCTGTAGCCTTGATCAGGGGTTTAATCCGGTCAACAAACAGATTTGCCTCATCGATATTGACACCGGCATTCTTGTAGGTTGCATGTTCTTCCATGTGATAGCCATCCAGTATTGCAATTGATATTTCAGTACATGAGGGAGTTACCGCCGTAATAAGGCGAATAGACTTCCTTGACGGCCGATATGTAGCGTAATCACTGTAAAATGTCAATGGGATCATCAGATTTAAGGACTACCATACCTGCTTGGAAATATGATATGTCCACCCTGTGAAAGAATTGTTAGACATGCTCGATAAAATGGAAGGGCCCCTTCAGTTCGCCAGCCGGGATAACTTTCGTGCCTTGCCGATTATCAAGGATCTGGAAGGAGTGATGCTCCGTTTCCTTGATCAGTGGAGGGCAACTCTCTCCGACACAAGCGCTCCACCAATAATGCGCGAAAATGTCAAAGGGTTTGAGAAAGAATTCTTAAAATATTTCGATACTTACCAAGATCTTTCGATTGAGGACAAAAAAAGGCGCATCGACTTGGCACTCGGCCTGATCCAGAATTGCAGGCAAAAGATAGCCCATCTCACCTATCAGACGGATGTACCAGTACACTCGATGAATACTTGTTTTGAACGGCTGTCTATGTCTGTACAGTTTGTCAAGGGAGTGGGACCGCGTTTGGCGGTTCTCCTTGAAAAGAAGGGCATTCGAACCGTAGAGGACCTCCTATACTTTACACCGCGGAAATATGAAGACAGACGAGATGTACAGACCATATCACAGCTTAAGGCGGGCAGCCGTGAGACGGTAGTCGGCACCATCACCCATGCCGCCATGCAATTATATGGGCGAAAAAGAGTCTTTGACGTCACCATCAGCGATGGGCACGGACAGCTCAAGGCAAAATGGTTCCACGGTAATCCTGCCTATTTAAAAAGTACCCTTCGTGCCGGGTCCAGGGTGATCCTGACGGGGGAGGTTGCTTCGTATTCCTTTGAAAAGAGCATGATTCATCCTGATTTCGAAATGCTCGATGCTGAAGATGATGCGACACTGAACTTTAAACGTATCGTACCTATTTATTCGGAGACGGAGGGATTGTACCAAAAAACGGTCAGGCGAGTTATGACGAAGGCCATCCAAGATTTTGGACC
>JBEKJA010000158.1:0-9162 GCA_050011475.1 Syntrophales bacterium | reverse complement strand
GTCGATTCACCCTGGAAGGCGCTATCTGATGATACATTTTTGCCGCCTGTGCCTGCATAATTAGCTCCTTGATCTCCCTCCTGCTACTTCAGTTTAATATTCATGTACGTCTTCAAATGGTTATGGACATATTGGATCAAAAACTAAGAGAGGATTCCAATACCTATATAGACCTTTCCTGCCTTTTCGGCAAGTCTAAAAGTGCGATTTTGCGTCTTTCGCAAAAGCATCTATTTAATTTTTTTAGTTAGTCTGCGTATGGATGGGTTTATTTTAAGAGGCATTAAACCTTTGAGCACATCAGATAATATCTTGATCATTTCTGGCGAACAAGTGTTAATTTCTTCAATGAAAGATTTCTTCAGAGTTTTTAAATCTGCCGGCTTTGCGGGGAAGTTGAATAGCTCAATGATTTTAACATTCAGCCCTTCGGCTACCTTAACCAGGGTGTCTAAAGAACAATTCTTTTCCCCCCTTTCGATTGCTCCAATGTGGGTATAATGCAAGTCAGCCTTATAGCCTAGCTCCTCTTGGGATAATCCCCTTTCCTTCCTCAACTGACGAATCCGCTCCCCTACCAGCTTCCTAATGTCTTCCACGATATCCCCCTAATTGATTGTTTTTATAAGCAATAAGGGGGATAGGGTCTACAGTCGTTAATAATTAAATATGTTTGACTTTAGCTATTATAAGACGTATTTTTTCTAATAAATTAGAAGGAGTACGGAATTATCTTGGAATGAAATAAATGGGTTGGTGTTATGGGTCAAATATTTGGTTTTTCTTTTTCATGGAAGCGTGCGGTCGAAATTTCTGGTTTGAAAAAAAGAATGTCAAGAGATACCGAGATTCCCTATTAGTAAGTATTTAGAACAATTTATTTTACAGGAAAATCGAAATGGAGGAGTAAGATGTCAGAATTAAAAAATCGTGTTACTCAGATCAAAGAAAGTCTCAGAAAAAAAGAATATCCAAATGAAAGAACGATCACAACAAGGATTGTTATGGTTTTGTTACGCTGTCTCGGGTGGGATGTAGATAACCATCTTGTAGTTTATGAAGAATATCCAGCAATCCCAGATCAAACATCCAAAAAAGTTGATTTGGCTCTCTTCAAAAGTCCAAACGAAAAGAGACCTGAGATATATATAGAGGTAAAAAATCATGGAGTAATCCAGAATCCTGAGAAAGAGAGAGAAGCTGAGAAGCAATTATGGGATTATGATCGCCATAATGGAGTTAATTTGGCAATACTTACTGATGGTCAGATTTGGCATTTTTATTATCCGTTTGCAACAGGTACTTACTCCGACAGGAAGGCGTATAGTTTAGATTTTTTAGCACGAACCGATGAAGATGTATCTCACTACTTACAAATGCTATTGAGTTTAAAAAATATAGAAAATGGGAATGCCGCAAGTGATATCAAAAGGCTCTGGGAAGAACGGACACAAGAAAAAAAAGTGCGGTCAGAATTTCCAGAAATATGGACATCACTATTACTTGATCCGAATGATTATTTTCTTGAAGGTATCTCTTCCGAATTTGAAAAGCAAAGAGGTTCCTCACCTGATACGAACATCATCAAAAAAATGCTGAGAGATATAGACAACAAAGAATTCTTCATTGAACACAAAGTTGGTCCCGAAATTCTTAAAGATGTAAGTGAAGGGGACCTCAGACAGCATAGCCAATCGGGCGAGACATTTAAGTCTGAGAGGAACAAAATAGAAGTAACTATTAAATGGGCGATAGCTGGCAAAAATCTTCCTCTTGAAGTAATAGACGAAGGGACCGCTGCTGGAACATTGGCGAAAGTGATTGAGAGATTAGCGAATGTTTATGGTCAAAGTGTACTTGAACGATTGAGCACACTTCGAGTAGGTCGTGGCCTCTTGGTTACACGCAATCCTAATCAGAGATACCAGCACAGACGAGTTATGGGCTATTTTGTGCTGATACATAGTTCAACGCCCGAAAAACTCGAAATAGTGAAAAAGATTTCTTCTCATTTGTCACTTCCAGCGGGATTGTTGCAAGCAAAAGAAATTTAACTGATTTAGTTGACCGGCGGAAATAAACGAGGAACATATACTTTTTTTATTCCAGAATGCCATTTTTTAGTGAAGGTTGAAGTCCCACTGCTCATTCTTGCTGGTCGGTGTAATAGTTGAATTCTTTGCAATAAGTTATTCATTCTTTTTTTAAGGTTTGTTCTCGAGAGATCAGAGAAATGAAAACGAGAAATCACATATACTCTCTAAATATCTTATCCCTTGCCGCATTGATAATCTTATGTTGTCAGAATGTCGATGCGGAAAATTCCAATAATAAAAACAAGGATTCTGTCTTAGAAAAATATGTAACTGAAAAATTAAGGCAGGAAACAAAAGCGAACCCTGGGAAATCTTGGGTAAATGAATTATTGTGGGAATCTATCGAAAAGAACAGATCAGATACCTTACATTCAGTAAAAAGCAACCCGAACATAAAGGAAAGAAGCAGATCATATGCCTCCTTTTCAGCAAGAGTTAACAAGAACGTGCCTGCATTTAATTTTAAGTTGGTTGGTCTATACGATAAATATGATTCGTCTGATGATTTTATTCCTTCATATGTAGAAATCAGGAATGCATCTGATGGCAAATTCATACAGAAAATAACTATCGCTGATAAAATAGAAAAAAAATATAGAGAATATATCGGGTATGGAATTCTGCCATTTTATATGCTTTCAGTGCAGCCATGCCTCCGGTGCCGGGGGACGATACTTTAATGAGCTATGCGGCCTGAACGTATTGTATTCCAACCGCCATTCTTCAATCAGTACCTGGACCTCCCTCAAAGTATAGAAGATCTCTGTAATAATCCATTTCCAAAACATGCAATCCAAGGGCTTGCCAAGGAATTTGCAGACCTTTACTCACAATATCTCGAAAGCCCGTGGTCATTTCTGGCTTTCTCTTTCCTGACATGCCTTGGCACTGTGGTTGCCAATCGGGTGACACTTGAGTCTGCAATAGAGCCTCAGCCAAGGCTGTACACTATTCTGCTCGGAGAGTCAGCCGATGAAAGGAAATCCGAGTGCATCAAACAGACCGTTAACCTGTTTTCGGAAACATTTAATCTGTTGGAAACATTTGGTCTCAATTTTGTCCCGTGTTTCGGTGTCGGCAGCGCCGAAGGTCTCGCAGCATGGCTGAAAAAACACTCGTTGACGCTTCTCTTGTACGATGAATTTAAGGTTTTTGTCTCGAAGGCAATTCATTGAAAGTTCAATCTTGTTGCCATGCGTTAATACTCTTTTTCATGAAAACATTTTCCACTCCCACACCAAGCGCCGTTCGGTTGAGGTGGATGAGGGCTACCTATCAATCCTTGCCGCCTCTACAACGGACACTTTTCAGCGGATGTGGAGCCCGACATTTACGGACATAGGCTTCATTAATCGCCTATGGCTTGTACCGGGTAAGGGTGAACGGAAATTCTCCGTTCCGAAACCTATCCCGGAAGAGAAAATTATAGCTCTGAAAAACAAGTTACGGGCTCTTGTAGGGCAGCCGTTCGTGCTGAAAATGACGCCTGCAGCCTTTGAAATCTTTGACAGGTGGTACATGAGTGCGCAGAGGTCTATTTTCACCAAACGTTTGGATACATACGGCCATAGATTGATGATTTTGTTTTGTGTCAATGAGGGGAAAACAGAAATTACCGCCGATATTGCGGAAAGGGTGATAAGTCTCCTGGACTGGCAGCTACGCGTGAGACAGGAGTATGACCCTATTGACGCGGAGGGGAAAATTGCACGAATGGAGGAGAGCATTCGAAAAGCTTTGGTTAACAGCCAAATGGATAAGCGTCAGCTTCAACGTTCGACCCATTATAACAGATACAGCACTTTTGTGTGGAAAACTGCGGTCAAGAATCTAGAAGATGCGGATGAAATTGTTTTCGACAAAAGCACCGGCAAATATAAGGGCAAAAATGTTCTTGGAAAATAGTGTCACCATTTCTGTCACCACGACTATATTTTTAATTTATTACGCTATTACGAATACTTATCTTAATATAGTGGGTGTAAGGGGAGTTAAGAAAACGGTATGTGCATAGGTAGGAGGCGTCATAACATAGTAAGTATTCGAATTTAAATATGAAATTGTTAATAGGAAGGCTTGGTGACAAAACTGGTGACAAAGCGGAAATAAGCCTATTAACCTGAAAAAACCTGCAATATGGAGGAAATGCTATGAATCAAGATCATAATCGTTACCCTCTGCGCGTTTAATGCGCAAACGAATCTACGCCTCTGAGCTTAAACTACGCAAATGCCGGATTATTGGTGGGAGTACTCCGACCGAGGCAGGACGCAATCTGGCGATGCAGTTGAAGGAGGACCGAGTGATTTAGTTTAGTATACAATACATCTACCTCCCGTTCTATGGAGTTCTCTAATCATTTAATCACGACCAAAGAACATTTCGTCCGGCACATCGCCTGCCTGGAAAGGAGTATATGGGTTCAATGCAGTGTAAGGCAATGCACATCTAAAAAAATGGGTAGTCGACTACTCGAATCCCTTTCTTTTGTTAAAAACACAAGCAAGATCTCATTGAGTTATGCCGCGAAAAGCCCGAAGAAAGAAGAATCTCTCTTAAGAAATGGAAGTCACTACCGAAAGTTATTGACTGGTCCGTACTCAAAAGGCATTGAAAAAACTTGGATCAGGATCAGGTACTACACGGTAAAATAAACAGTTACCACCTGAAAGCTTGCATATTGACGGTAATAACAAGTCGCTCGAATACAGGAAGGAATGTTTCGATTTTCATACTTCAATTTTAAATCCAGCTAACTGCAAAATAATCAGTTATAAGTCTTCATAATTATCAAATGATCACGTCTAAAGATTACATATTGAAATAACGCATATCAATTTCAGGATTATGATTCTCAAAAAATTGTTTTTCATTCTAAAAATCAATATGCAAGAGCTTCTTCCTCACCCCATAATCTAATTTGGTCAAAGCTCTTTGAAGAAATACCAATGTTGTGATTGTAATTACCTAACTGATTAATTGATGATACATTCAAAGTCCTTGATTACGCCACATGAACCATAATGTAACTCCCAATATGATCTTTTGATCAATAATTTGATAACCGAAACGTTTGTAGAGCGGAAGATTACGAGGCTGAGCAGTTTCCAGGTAGCAGCCTACTCCTTCCTTATCAGCTTTTTCATTAATCGACTTCAGTATCATCGAACCAATTCCTTTACCCTGATAACTGGGCTCCACCCCCAAAACTTCCAGGTAGTAATGTGGATTTTTCGGGTGCTTTTTTTTCATTTCGTCTAACAATTTAATCCCACGATTCAGGGCCAGCCAAGTTTGGCGACTAAAAAGGCTGGCCTTAAGGACGGTAACGAGGATCATTTTAATTTGTTCAGTTAATGGGATCGGATAAGTTCCAGGCGGATATAATGAAAATGCAGACAATATTCTCGTCGTATCTTTGACAATCATCGGACTGCCATTGCGAAGGCAGGCCAGAAGTTGATTCACAAACAGTTTTGCCGAACTCTCTATCCGTTCCTCTGCACCCGATTCTGCAAGCATCATGAGCATTGCTGGGTCATTTTGAAATGCTTTTCCAAGAATTCCGCCAGACTTCTGGATGTCATTTCTCGCAAGAGCGATTATTTTTACTTCCATCACTAGATTCAATTCCAATTATTTACTGTGCCATATCTGTTCGTCTTTAAAAGGTTAGACCTCTGAAATATGCACCAGTATTTTTTGGGGTCTGTATCTATCTTAATGGATTCACTAATTTTTGGTAACCACCTCTCACTATTTTACACATTGCTCAAGGGTTGCCCTTCTACTGGGCAAAGACCGCAGTGCCCAGGGCTCCGATGATCTGCAGGTCTACCTGGTCGTGGTCACTTCTGTACTAATAAATGTCTTTATATCCAGTTTCTCGTTTACAAATCTGCCAGCCACTCCCTTCCCTGAAGCTTGGCACCCACTTTTACCGTCCTGAGGAAAGTTGATCTGAGAAGATCACTCATGACAGCTTTTTTCACGGCCGGCAGTTTAAAAAAGGCCCCGAGAAATCCTCTCATAAACTGATGGGTGATTCGTGTCGGATCGTCAAATAACTGATTCTGCACGGTCCCTCTTTCCAGCGACTGAAGGATAATCCTGTCGAATGTTGTTTCCGGATGAATCACTCTCTGTTGTCTTTTCACTAATTGTATCCCTTTGAACTTGCATTGAAGTCCGCATACACCACATCCAAGACAGATATCCTTTTCAACAACAGCTTTTTTCTTCTTTTTCGATTCGGGATTTGTGATTGACACCATTTTTATAGCTTTTATGGGACAGGCCTTTTCACATTTACCACATCCGGTACAATTATCTTCATTTAGCTCCGCAATGAAATTAGAGGTGATCACCGTGTTGGGGTAACCGAATCTGCTAATCCCTTGGAGTGTCGTGCAACAACATTTACAGCATTGACAAATAAACATGATCCTGCGTTGGACATTGTCGGCATTGAGCACAAGTCCGTGGTCTATTGATAGTTCCAGTGTTTTCAGCATTTCGTCTTTGGAAATCTCTCGTCCAAACTTATGCCTTATTACGTAATCGGCAGCTCTTCCCAATGACGTGCAGCTTTCCAGCGGCACTTCACATTCCTTGGTGCCAATATGAAGTGCTTTATGGCGGCAGGAACAGATACCGACACTGAATCTATCAGCCTCCTCGACAAGTGATGATGCCTTTTCATAGTCGAGAACTTCAACGAACTCCGAGGGCCTCACCGCCTCGGCATGAGGCAATGATCGCATAATGGAAATCTTTTCATTGTTTTGAAGGTTTACTGCGTAGAATGAATTGTCTCCCTGCATATAGTCATGCAACAGATAAGCCCACTTCTTAGGATCGTGACCGTCACCGGTTCTCATCATGGTAAATTCAAAGATTCCCACCACGATGGGAGAAGGCATGTAGTAGTATTCACCCTTCACCCAGATATCCAGCACAAGACCCTTCGCTGTTAAGCTATCAAGTATATATTGAAGTTTCGTCTCATTATATCCTGTTGCCCTGGCTATTCGTTCCAGGTTTGAGAAGCAATATGGCATTTTTATGACTGCATTTGCTTCATCATTTGAGTAAAGCTCGCGTAAAATTGAATAAAATTTCTCATTTTGAGGGGCACGAAACATCATGCCATCAATCTTTCCCCCAAGTTCCCGGTACAAGTCTTTCCCCGTCACATGGCCCATTACTCACCTTCTCAAGTAGCAATTTCTTCTTAGTCCATACACGCTGGCTATAGTCCAATCTAATTAAAACAGCAGAACTCTCATTCAATGTATGGTACTTATATCAATATTCTTGATTATTACAGATTTAATTCTTACATGAATAGGTAAAATTAGAAAAGCGGCATGTCAGGAAGGTAATTATTATCATCAGAAGATCTGTTTGACGTGTTGCAGGGATTTATGCAAAATGCGAATAGATGTTTCTTAGGGTAAGCTTAATCATCGGCTCATTTATGAAATTTCACCACTAGGAGGAGGACACCATGGAATTCAATCATTTAATCTACAAACAAGAAGGTTCTATGGTGAGAATAACCCTCAATCGTCCGGATGTCATGAATGCCTTGAGCATGGAGCTATCGGATGAGCTGTTGGCAGCTCTGGAGATGGTACGTCAGTCTCTCACTGTCAAGTTTCTTATCATTAATGGTGCTGGAAACAATTTTTGCGTAGGTGATGACATCACCGAGATGGATAAGTGGGGAGATGCCAATATGGTTATGCGTCGCGTCAGGTACTATCAGAACATGGCCAATCAATTAGAGGAACTTGATAAAATCACCATTGCTGCGGTCGACGGTTACTGCGTTGGTGGCGGGCTTGAAATCACCATGGCATGCGATTTTGTCATAGCGACCGAACGGGCACGGTGGGGCATGCCTGAGGTCGATGTGGGAATAACCCCCGGATGGGGTGGTACAACCCGGATGGCCAGGTTAATCGGCAGGCGGCGTACAAAAGAAGTAAATATGCTGGGAGCACTACATAGTTCAAAACGCGCTGTTGAATGGAACCTGTGGAATAGAGTTGTGCCAGATGAAAAACTTAATGATGAGGTTGAAAAACTCCTTGAAGTATTGCAATCCAAACATCAGCAGGGTCTTCGACAGTTTAAGTTCATGATCAATCGCGGTGTTGAATGTGATCTCTACACAGCGCAGGGATTCGAGGCATTGTCTGCCGCACTCATCGGTGCAGTAAATGGAAAATGGGAAATCGAAGATGCGGATAAGGGGGCCGGTGTGAAAGGGTTCTCGGATAAGGACGGACTATGGCAAACTCGCAGGCGCCTTGCACACAAATTCTGGGCAGATTAAAGATATTTCCTTATCTACAAGTCCTCAATTTCGTGAGCAGCCTATCCTGATGATTACGACTTGCAATGCTCAATAAAAAAGGCAGGACCATTTTTGACCCTGCCTTTCTATGTGTCAATAATCAACCTTTTGTGGTGACAGATCGAGGACCGGTGTCACCACACCTTTTTGGCTTCTTCTGCCATGCCGTATTCCTCGAGTTTTTCCTTTGTTGGGATGCCTTTGACCGGATCAAATCCCATCAGCCCATAGAATCGTGATTTCATCCCTTCAAAATTCATCTCGACGCCCTCCGGCTCTCCGTCTCTAGCCGGTTCCAGCATTCTTGGAGTGAGGCTGTCATCTTCTGCTGTGAGGCCGAAGCGATAATTGATGAGCCGCTTCAGGTAAAAGACCCGGCGGCCCGCCTTCAGTAACTCCTCAGTATCCCAGCCATAGCCCGCTACATCGTTGAAGAGGTTTAGCCAGTCCTGAATGGTCAGAGCATCGGCGAAGAGGCACCAGCAGGCGCAGTTTTCAAGGGCTCCAAAGATAATGGAAACCACCGCCGCTTCCGGCTTGTTCTCGTCACTTCGGGGATTATCTCCCGTGATATAATCGAAATCGATCTCGGGGTAGAATCGTGCACCCATCTCGATTAAAAGCATGGGATCTGCCACATGGCAGGCTCCCCTGGCGCTCACCGCGTAGCTCAGAGCCAGACCGTGCCCGCCTCCCCGCGGG
>JBEKJA010000157.1:0-6450 GCA_050011475.1 Syntrophales bacterium | reverse complement strand
CTTTGAGTGCTTCCGATCTGGAAGGCCATATGTTTCTCAATCTGGTTATACTGGACGGTCGCTCCATCACATTCATTCCGGCACAATTGAAAAAAGTGGATGGCAACAGCTTTACAATGTCATTACCGGAAAAGGGTTATTGCCTCGGAAAGCGGCGGTCGATGAGGTATCGATGCCAGGAAATAACAGCGGAGATATCCCAGGCGGGCTTCATTGCCAGGGGTGAGCTGATGGATTTCAGTCCGAACTGCTTCCGAATTAAAGTTTCCGTGAAGAGCAATTCCAGTTTTCACTGGCTGAATTCGGACAATCCAATCAGCATCAAACTGACCCAGCACGGTGAAACATTATTTTCCGGTGTCTGCCAATTTATAAGGCAGACAGGTGGACACTCAGACAGGGAATTTGTCCTGGCTCCGATAAGCAACCGGATCAATCGCTTCAAGCGCAAGAAAACACATACTCCAAGATTTCGTGTCATTCCCATTGCGACTGTTTCTTTTGAGCACCCCCTGTTCAAGAAAACTGTTCAGCGCGATATTTACGACATGTCTATTTCAGGATTCTCAGTATATGAGGATTATGATGAAGGGGTTCTAATACCTGGCCTCATCATCCCGAAGCTGTATATTAATTGCACCGGTGCCACAAAGATGAGATGCTCCGCCCAGGTGACTGCCCGTTATGCTGATAGGCCCGGCAAAGTCCGTTACGGAATGGCTATCCTTGATATGGATTTTTCTACATACAGCCGGCTTAGCCATATTATAACGAACGTGATGGACCCTCATATCAGGATCGATGACGATATTGATATGGATTCTCTCTGGGAGTTCCTCTTCGACACGGGTTTCATTTATGCCTCGAAGTATAATATAATCTACCCTCACCGTGACGATTTCAAGGAAACTTACAAAAAGCTTTATCAAAACAATCCGCAGATCGCGGTTCACGTGACTTATCATCATCACGGTAAAATGTATGGACATGTTTCCATGCTGAAAGCTTACGAACGTACATGGATGGTCCATCACCTTGCAGCCAGACCCATAGGCAAAAGGCATACCGGCCTGTCCGTCTTGAAACAAATCCTGAATTACTATGAGGGACTTTATCGCCTTCCATCCATTCAGATGGATTATATGATGTTCTATTTCAGGCCCGAAAACCATTTCCCGAATCTTTTCTTCGGAGGTTTTGCCAGAGACCTTAACAACCCGCGTGCATGCTCAATGGATCTCTTCTCGTTCCAGAATTATTCAGTGCCCGAACCGCGTATGCCGCTTCCTGAAGGATGGAAAATAGAGAAATGCTCTCCACAGCATGAATCTGAATTGGAGCGATTTTACAGAAATCATTCCGGTGGCCTGCTGTTGAATATCCTCCAACTGGGGGAAGGGGATAATCATGCCTACTTCAAATCCCTGGAGGAAACCTATGAAAGTTATGGCCTTATTCGAAAATGGAATATTTACTCCCTGACATGTATGAACCAGCTAAAAGCCATATTTCTCGTCGATCAGGCTAACCTGGGCATTAACCTGTCCGAATTACTAAATAGCATCAAGGTGATCGTGACAGATGCGCCGGAGCTTCCCTGGAGTATTCTATCCTGTGCAATAAATCAACTGGCACGCATCTATCATGTGAACCAGCTTCCTGTTTTGATTTATCCCCATACCTATCTCGAAGAAAAAAGCATCCCTTATGATAAGAAATACTTCCTTTGGATTCTTGACGCCCAATATGGCAAGGAATATCTTGAATACATGCAGGATAAAGTGAAGATAAAGCTTGGTGTCGTCATCAAACATCTTTTTAACAAAATGCTGAAGAAATGACAGACGAACGACTATATAATACCAGGAATATAAATACTTATATTGAATATTTAAAGATTCATTATCCGGATGTCAACATTAAAGATGTTCTTGATTACGCTGGCATTACGCAATTTGAGCTTGAAGATGAAGGACACTGGCTCACTCAACAACAGATTGATCGATATTATGAAATCCTAGTAGAAAAAACAGGAAATCAATCTCTTGCCAAAGATGTCGGAAGGTTTGCACCTTCGTCTATGTCTGCGGGCGCTTTGCCTCAATACATTATTGGGTTCCTCACCCCCAAGTCCGCATATATGGCTATGGGAAAGCTTTATCCGTACTCCAGCCGTTCCTGTAAGATCACCACAAAAAGTCTCGGAAGCAATTCCATGGAAGTGATCGCTGAACTTCAACCGGGCGTCGTAGAGAAACCGTACCAGTGTGATAATCGAATAGGGATATTTGAGAGCATAGCAAAACTCTTTACTGGAAGTTTTGCCAGAATCAGTCATCCACAATGTATGCATAAGGAAGGTAATCGATGTGTTTATGTAATCGAATGGGAACGGCCACAATCTTTCTTGTTGAAGCGAATGCGAAATTATATCGGCTTTATCGGAATACTTATCAGCCCCATTCTGTTTTTCATGGTGCCTCACGAATATCAGCTCATTCCATTGATTGTATTTCTTCTGGCTTTCATCATTACATCACTCCTTTTGGAACGTAAGGAAAGAAATGAATTTGAAGCAAAATTCAAGACTCATGGAGATGTTGCGGGCGATTTATTGGATCAAATTAATATGAGATATAATAATGTTTTGCTTGTCCAGGAGATTGGGCAATATTCATCCAGCATATTGGATATTAATACCTTACTGAAATATATCATGGAGACTTTGGAGAAGCGTCTTGATTTCGACCGAGGTATGATCATGTTGGCAAATACCGAGCATACCAAGCTTACCTATACTGTTGGCTATGGATACCCAAAGGACCTGGAAGATATGATCAAGTCGGCCGAATTCCATCTTGATAACCCCCAGTCCAGGGGTCATTTTGTAGTGTCGTTCAGAGATCAGAAGTCTTTTCTGGTCAATGACCTTGAAGAGGTCAAGAATGTTTTTTCAAAAAGAAGCTGGGATTTTGCCAAGGCCTTAGGGGTAAAATCATTCATATGCGTACCGATTGTTTATGAAGGAAAATCGGAAGGGATCCTTGCCGTCGATAATATCAAATCAAAGCATCCGCTGGGCCAGAGTGACATGAATCTCCTTATGGGGATCGCTCCTCAAATAGCTATCGATATATACAATGCCAGAGCATACCAGAATCTCAAAGAAAGCGAACAAAAACTCAAGGAGAGCCTCAATCAGCTTCAAATGGTCATGGATGGAACCATCCTGGCCATCTCAAAGATGGTTGAATCAAGGGATCCTTATACATCAGGACATCAGGAAAGGGTTTCTCTTATTGCATCCAGCATTGCGGAAAGAATGGGGTTGCCGACAGAAAAAATTAACAGTATCCGCATCGCAAGCGCTCTCCACGACATCGGCAAGATCAACGTACCGGCGGAGATTCTCAGTAGTCCGAGGCGTTTGACAGAAATCGAGTATGGTATGATCAAGATGCATCCGGAAGTGGGATATGAAATCCTGAAAACCATCGATTTCTCTCTGCCTATAGCCCAAATTGTCTTGCAGCATCATGAGAGGATGGATGGATCCGGGTATCCATTAGGCATTTCCGGTGATGATATTCTTCCGGAGGCAAGGATCATTGCCGTTGCGGATGTGGTGGAAAGTATGGCCAGCCATCGGCCATACAGGCCATCTCTTGGTATTGATCAGGCTCTATCAGAAATTACGGCATCAAGAGGTAAACGCTACGATCCAGTTGTAGTCGATACCTGTCTCGATCTCTTTAAGAAGGGGATACTCTCTTTATAGGAGAAAAAAGTCTGAGAAATTTTTGCTATACCAGCATATCAACCTCTCATCGGTTTATTGCCTTTGCAGAGGACCATGGGGGTATAGGAAAATCTTCTCTCACTCAGCATAAATTTCCAAAAGTCATCCTGAAATGCTGTGTAGCCTCCTGGATAATCTTTAAATAACTTACTGATGCGGGAAGCATTTACTTCAAGCTTTTTCATCCAGTTGGACAGGTGTGTCTCTTCTAATTTGCCGTAAATGAGATTATATGCCTGCATGTGTACTTTTATATCCTCAAATCCCAAATCATACAGGTAAGCATACAATTTGCGACCTATATAAGGATCGAAATTATGAGATATAGTTAGGATTTTCATTATTTTCTGGAGCATGCCCTCCATTTGCGGTGATAGTTCATAATGACTCAGGAAATAATTGTCCAAATCTATGAGACAGAGTGTTCCGCCCGGTTTCAAGCATTGCCGGAGATTCTCTATAATTCTGGAAGCGTCCCGATGGAAGTATTGCAAAACGAATCGTACCCATATGACGTCGAATGGACCAAGATCTTCCAGGGACTGTGTTAAATCGCGTGTGTAAAATGCAATTCCATTCCTATGACCATAGTGGTCCCTTGCGTACGCCACACGGTCATCTGAGAAGTCTATACCCACTGCATTTCCCCCGGGCTGGGTCATGCGATGAAGGATGGAAGTAGTTTTCCCGGGACCGCAACCTGCATCCAGAACCAGCATACCGGGCTTTATTCTACACCAGCGGGCATCCTGGCGAATTTTTTTTGGATCCGTTTTTAACTCGAGACGAACAGCTTCATCCCGGTTTTCCATAATGTAAGTATTCCGTTTGGGCATATATTCTCTATTTCAACCTGTCATCCGTACCGCTGAATTCACAATCCGGTGTGTAGCATGTAATATTGAGAAATTCACACTCGTGGCCACAGGATGGACATCTATCCGGAGGTTTCCGAGCTTTCAGGGCATATCCGCAATTGCTGCATTTCCATGTATTGTCAGGCATCTGAAAGTCTTTATCAACCATGAAACCGATCCTTGCAGGCATACTAAAAAACTGAAAGGGTTAGAAATATTTGCGTGAAGTACCCTGCTCTTTTGTAATTGTCAAGAAAAGAAACGTCAAACCTCAAAAGACACAATAGACACACAGGATGTTTTATGATACCTGATCAATCATCAGGTAAGGGGATTTTAAACACCCGTGAAAAAAATCGGCATTGTCGCAAACGCGGACAAAGAAAAAGCGCCAGACTATACTATTCTCCTCAGGGATTGGCTCATTGCACGGGGCCTTGATGTTTTCCTCGATGAAGCTATAGCCAAACGCATCGGTAATGACATTGGCTTTGAGACGGATAGTCTTGCAGCACAAGTGGAACTGATTGTTGTGTTTGGCGGGGATGGGACCATCCTTCGTACAGCCCGCTCCGTCCGGGAGCATGAGATTCCTATCGTCGGCATTAATATGGGAGGATTCGGATATCTCACGGAGATAAACCTCAATGAAATGTTCAGCACCATGGAGAAAATTCTTCATGGTGATTTCCAGACAGATAAACGAATGATGCTTGATGTATCGATCAAACGGGATAGGGGACCTATTGTCGAGCGGACTGTTTTGAACGATGCGGTGATTAATCGCGGAAATCTTTCCCGGATTGTCGAACTGGAAACCGCGATTGACGATCATCACCTCACTACATTCCGCGCTGACGGAATGATCATATCTACTCCAACCGGTTCAACAGCCTATTCTCTTTCAGCAGGGGGACCCATTGTCTTCCCCCAACAGGAATGCCTGATTCTCAATCCAATCTGTCCGCATACGTTAACGAACCGCCCAATTATTCTCCCGGAGTCAGGAGCTGTCAGGATTGTCCTCTGGACCAGGGAACACGGTGCCACTCTCACACTGGACGGGCAGGTTTCCTATACTTTGAAATCCGGTGATACCATCATCGTAAAAAAATCCAAGTATGTAACAACTCTGGTAACATCACCAGATCGGGACTACATGGAAATCCTGCGGACAAAGCTAGGCTGGAGCGGCCAGCCTTCGGGTACCGTTCATCCGGAATCCCTTTAATTTTCATGAGACAACAGGTTTCCAATAGGTCTGATGAAACGTCATGCTGATAGAGCTAAGCATCAGAAATTTCGCTATCATTGATGAACTGACCATTACTTTCCGGGATGGTTTGTCCATTATCACCGGTGAAACCGGTGCAGGTAAATCAATTATTATCGGTGCCATGGGCCTTCTCCTCGGAGATAGGGCCAATACCGACATGATCAGGTCCGGTGCGGATAGTGCGACCGTTGATGCACTATTCGACATCCGGGACAAAAAAGATCTGCGAAAGATACTGTCTGAAAAGGGATTCACCATGGATGATGAATTGATCATCCGTCGTGTTGTTTCACGATCAGGGAAAAATCGGATATATATCAATGGTTCACCGTCAACAACCACCCTTCTGACTGAAATTGCCGAGTCTCTGCTGAGCATCTGCAGCCAGCATGAACACCAGGTCATCCTGCAGGCACAGAACCACCTGGACATCCTCGATACATACTGCAGACTGCTTGAACTTCGGTATGATTACAATACGATGTATCATGATTTCGAATCACTCATGATTCGATTGG
>JBEKJA010000156.1:0-6489 GCA_050011475.1 Syntrophales bacterium | reverse complement strand
TGATCCACCGTAGGCTGGTGTTTGAGTAATATTTTAAAGCTGTTCATCGGCTGTCTCAATAAGAGTTCTCTTACAGACTCACGCGGTGACAGTCCGAGTCGCTCACCGGTTGGATCATCAACACCGGAAATGAAAAGTTTTCCTGCAACGATTGCATAACTCCCCTGCAATACCGTGAAACCGGCACTTCTCATGAATGCAAGGGACTTGGGTAAACCCGCATAAAATTCATGGTTGCCTGTGATGGCGAATTTTCCAAGGGGTGGATTTACAGTTTTCAGAATATCGACGGCCCCGTTCAGGCTGTCGATCTGGCCGTCGACGAGGTCGCCGCTGGCGATAAGCACATCAGGGCGGGCTTTACGCACCGCTTCCATGATATGTTCAAGCCGCTCACCCTGGACGATCATACCGATATGTACATCGGAGATTTGGACAATTCTGATTGGCGCCATGTCCCTGCTCAATTTACTTGTTTCAATTGTGAGCAGCTCCGTTTGGATATTTTTCGCTTCAAAGAACCCATAGGTATTGATTGCGAGCGATACGATCAATGGACAAAAAAAGGCATGCACAGGCATGATCCGGGGAACCGATACGGCAAGGCGCATCATTCCCGTGGCCGATGGGATAATGATGTTCCAAATATCTATCAGTAGGGAAGATACAAAAAATATGAATAGAAACCCAAGCCAGAGGTACCCTATCCAGGATAGAAGACAGGCTGCCCCCTCCAGGCCGGCACGTTCCGTAAGCCGTACCATGATCGGCGCCATGAGCACGAAGATGAGAAACACTGTCAAGATAATCCGTAAACCCAGGTCGGGATGAAATGCTTCAACGGCCTTAAAGTAAAAATAAACATGCAGGCCGCCGTACAAGGAGAAAAAGGTCAGAAGAAAAATAATCATACCGATCACAAGCTACCCTTCGGGTTCCCCCGGATCATCACTTTCTCAGACATCAGTCACCAGATCAGCATCCCGCTTGATGAAGCGGGTTACACGAAGGACTTCCTCTATGGTTGTAATTCCGGCAAGAATCTTTTGAACACCGTCTTCTATAAGAGGCGTCATACCCCGTGCAATTGCCTCCTCAAAAATCATATTGGCGTCAGACGTCTTCAGAATCAGCCGTTTCAACGGCTCGTCCATCAGCATGATCTCGAAAATGGCCGTCCTACCTTTATAGCCGGTATTCATACAAGCCTGACAACCTTTTCGTACATAGAGTACATGGTGGGCAAGAAGATCTTTTCCAATCCCGACATTAGCCAGGGATTCATCATCAGGAATGGATGGAACCTTACACTTTGGGCAGAGGACCCGGACGAGTCTCTGTGCAATAATTGCTATGATAGAAGAAGTCGCGAGAAATGGTTCGATACCCATATCAATCAAGCGCGTCACTGCGCCGGCTGCGTCATTTGTGTGAAGAGTTGAAAATACAAGATGGCCTGTGAGGGAAGACTGAATGGCAATCTCGGCAGTTTCCGTATCCCGGATCTCACCGACCAGAATGACATCGGGATCCTGCCGGACAATGGAACGAAGCCCGGTGGCGAAGGTCAAGTCAATCTTCGGATTTACCTGAATTTGCCCGATTCCCTCGATCTGATATTCAATGGGATCCTCAATGGTGATGATGTTGATCCCCGGCTGGTTGATCCTGGATAAGGCAGCGTAGAGGGTTGTTGTCTTACCGCTTCCTGTGGGTCCCGTCACCAGAATGATACCATAAGGTGATTTGATCAGATTATTGAAAATCCTGACCGACTTCTCCGACATGCCGAGATCGGAAAGCTCAAGTACGGATGCAGACTTATCGAGGAGCCTCAGAACCACCCTTTCACCAAATGCGGTCGGTATGATCGAGACACGGATATCGACGCTTCTATCCGCAATCCTGATCTCTATACGCCCGTCCTGGGGAAGACGCTTCTCAGCAATATTGAGTTTTGCCATGACCTTGATACGTGAAACAAGCGGGGACTGGATTTTACGGGGAAGGCTTAAAATGTCATAGAGAATGCCGTCGATCCTGTAACGGACTTTCACATAACTCTGATAAGGTTCTATATGGATATCACTGGCCCGATCTCGAATTGCCCCGGATAAAATAAGATTGACAAGTTTGATGATCGGCGCTTCACTTGTCTCATCAAGCAGATCCCCCGTCTCTTCAATTTCCGATATCAGCTCGTCAGTGGTCTCAGTACCCATTTCCTCAAAGAATTCCTTGGCTGTGCTACTGCCCATGTCGTATGCCAAATTGATGGCCCACTGAATCATCTCCTGCGTAGAAAGGACCACTTGATATTTTTCATATCCCATGATACGGCAGAGATCATCCACAGCCTGAAAGTTGAATGGATCATTGACTGCAATAAATTTCCCTTCCGGCGTTTCCAGGGGAACCATCTTATATTTCTTGAGATACTGGATGGATAATTTTTCAGTGAATCCTGGATTGAGATGATCCGCCTGTATTTGGGGCCAGAATGGAATCCCGAAATGATTCGCAATTACATTCAGCAGATCATTTTCCGGCAGAATTTTTTTTTGCAGGAGACGCTCAACCAGTCCCGTCCCATTCTCCGAGTCAACCTTCAGGATCCCCTCAAGAACGTCACGGGGCACGCCCGCCTGGAAAAGATGTTCATCGAGGGAACGAGTTGAGGCACCCATGAGCTACTGTCCGTCCTTATCTCCGCTGCTGCTCTTCTTAATTCCGGCGGCTCCGGGCTCATTGTCATGCATCTTGATGACTCCTCCTTCGACCTCGCCAATGATCCCCCTTTTTTCCTTATAAAGGGCCTCCACATCTTTGTGCGTGCGGATAATATGCGGCGTGACAAAGATAAAAAGATTGGTTTTTTCCTGCGTTGAGGACTTGGACTTGAAGAGCCACCCAATCAGTGGAATGCTGGAAAGCCAGGGAACCGAGTACTTGGTGTCTTCCGTGTTATCTCCAATCATACCTCCGATTACGACCGTTTCGTTGTCCTTGACGACAACCGTGGTTTTTGCCGCCCGTTTCAAGGTTGTCGGCAAACCTACAGTGGATTGCGCTGTTACGACTTTCGTGACTTGCTGGTTCATCTTCAGACGGACATAGTTATCCTCACTGATGTGCGGTGTGATATTCAGGATAACTCCCACATCCTTATACTCATAGGTGCTGTAATCGAGGCTCGTTGTACTGGTTTCCTTCCTCGTGACATACGGAATGTTTTCGCCGACATTGATCTCCGCTTCTTCATTGTCCATGGTAAGCAACTGGGGTGTCGATAAAATAGAAACATCGTCATCATTGCGGTAGGCCTGCAGCACTGCTCCAATATTTGGAAGAAGAACCCCCCCTATGGAGATGCCTGCCCCGAGAACCCCGACAGAGAAGCCTCCGGGAAAGTCGACAGACTGACCGGTGGTCGGCGTACCGGGAATGATATTGTATCCGCCCCCGGTTCCCAGACCTCCGGACCCTACAAAGGCTGCTGATTCCCCGGTGTCGAATCCACTGATATGGCCCGTATCCTTAATGCCCCGCCACTCTACACCGATGCTGAAGTTCTTTGTAACGCTGACCTCCATGATGAGGGCCTCGATGTAAACCATGGGTCTTGGGACATCAAGCTTCTTGATCACATCATCGATGAGCTGATAATCTCCCCGGTCCGCCGTTATGATCAACGTATTGGTTGGCTTGTCTGCAACGATTTGAACATCCTTGGACAGGACCGGCATCTTACCCTTGGAGCCGGTTTCCTTGGCATCCTTTGGCAGGCTCATCAGCACTTTCGCCAGATCTTCTGCAACGGCATTCTGGAGACGATAGACATGGAGATTCGCTCCGGCTCTGGGCACTTCTTTATCCATCAGTGAAATGAGTTGTTTTACCCGGGCTGTGTCGTCCTCCGTGGCTATTACAATCAGCGAGTTGTTGCGATCATCCGGGACAACGCGGATCGGAGCAATTCCCTTGAGCTGCGTAAAAACGGTCGTAAGTGATTCCGAGACATCTCTTGCAGTTGCAAACTGGAGTGGAACATATGTAAGCTGCTCGCCCACACCCTGAACATCCAAAGCATCGACGATCTGCTGCAGCCGTTTGATGTTGGATTGAATGTCCGTAACAATGATCATCCCTGTCGGTGGATAAGACTGAATCACACTGTTGCGGGAAATAAGCGGCTCAAGAATTTTCCGGATTTCTTCAGTATTGGCGTATTCAAGGGTGATGATCTGGGTTACGATCTTATCCTCGGGTTGCACACCCTCACTGCCAAGAAGCGTCTCCACGCTTTTCTCCCTAGCCTGTAATGCCGGGACAACCTTGATAATGTCACCGGAAGGCACTGTGGCGAATCCGTTCACTTCGAGAACCGATTCAAAAACTTTGTAGACTTCATCCACCCGGATTTTTTTGGGAGATATGACGGTGACCTTTCCCTTGACCTTTTCATCAATGACAAAATTCTTTCCTGTGAGTTCACTTACAAACTTAACAAAGACACCAATGTCAACATTGTCGAAATCAATGGTCACATAGCGACTGTCTTTTTGAAGTTTTCTTACTTCACGACCTGTAGATTCACTTGGCGCTTTCTTGATAAGAGATTCCTGATTCTGAGAAGGAGATTGGGGTGATACAGCAGATCCGAGCGGGGCAACTGCCGGTCCGGAAGATTCCACAACACCCTGGTCTCCGGAGATTCTGGCCCCCCGAGCCAATTCCGGCAGCATGAAACATGCTGCTGTCAGCATCATCAGAAATGGTATGATTCGTCTAAAAGTCATTTCTTATCCATATTCACCAAAGAGTGACTTTCACCTGCCGGGGATGCCAAGGGCGACTCTACGGATGTTTCCGTTTGCAACTCACTATTTTCATCAGCATTTATGCCAACCAGCTTTCGAAATTCCTCCACCGGCTTGAGGTTTTTCAAATCCCCATCCTCACGAGCCCATCCTTTCACACCCGAATCTACAGCCACGGCCCTTCTCAGGTATTGGAGACTGCGCATGGTATCACCACGGCGGGCAAAAACACAAGCCAAGTTATAATACGGATCCGCTTTACTTCCCCTCGCAATGATGGCGCGATTAAAAAACCGGATAGCCTGATCTTCGTCCTTACGACCCAGACAAATGACTCCAAGATTGTTCAGGGCTTGTGCATTGCCGGGTGATATCTGAAGTATTCTCCGATAGAGGCCCTCTGCTTTATTAAAATGACCCTGTTTCTGTGACCACAGCGCTTTTTTGAACAGTTCGGCTGTTTCTGTCTTCTTTTTATCAATCGAAGAAATCCCCTTTTGCTCCGGCAGAACAGTTTTATTCCCCTCCTGAACGGATTTCATCGGCTGTAAAGGAATAGACTGACGCGAAAGAACAGGTGCCGGTGCGGGCTTTCGATATGAAGATTTGACGGGCTGCCCGCGCTGTTCGCCAAGATCTGGATACATTCGTAAAGCAACGACCCCGGCCGCTACCATCACTGCAACAGATACGACAGCAGTGTATTTCCACACCCTGCCTCCGGAGCGATCAGGGATTTCTCCTCCCTCTGGTGAAACAATCCCACCGTAGGCAGCATAGCGCCCATCTTTTTCCCTCTGGGCTTTTTTTAAAGCATTGTCAATATAGCTCATAGTTCTATTAAGTGCACAAAATGTTTAAGTCAAGCACTTAAAATAATGACCTTTTGTACCATGGAGTTTTCCTGCCTTCCTCATCGCAGAGGAACGGACGTCCCAGGTCCTTAACGGCTTCACGAATAGTCGCTGCAGAAATATCAAAGGATTCTTTTGTATAGGCGATCAGAAGGGCCCTGTCACAAATTGCATTGATTCGACGTGGAACCCCATGGGAATACCTGTATATGGCTCTGTACGAACCAGGTGCCAGTCGAAGCCGGTTTACAGACCCGGCAATGAGCAGGCGATGCTCGATATAACACCGCACATCTTCTTCCTGCAATGGAGAAAGATGGTAACGGACTGTAATTCTCTCATTGAGCTGTCTTAATGCCGGCAGCGACAGCAGCACATGGAGCTCGGGCTGGCCGACGAGTATAATCTGGAGCAATTTTTCCCTTTCGGTTTCGAGGTTCGACAGCATTCGGATTTGTTCGAGAACGCCATGCGAAAGGTTCTGGGCTTCATCCACCAGAAGGACGGCATTCCGGCCTGCGGAGAAGTTTTCCAGAAGAAAAGCATTAAGGAGATCAATATAACGCTTCTTCGATCTCCTTACACCCTTGATCGGAATCCCGAATTCCTCATTGACCGTTTCCAAAAGCTCGAGGTCGGAAACATAAGAATTGAATATCAGGGCACTGGCGACCGTTTGATCGAGAATGGACAAAAGCGATCTGCAGATGGTTGTTTTACCTATCCCGATGTCCCCCGTGATTATAATGAAACCCTTCTTTTCCTGAATCCCGTATATCAGATGATTGAGAGCTTCCCGATGCTGGGGACTGAAA
>JBEKJA010000155.1:0-6500 GCA_050011475.1 Syntrophales bacterium | reverse complement strand
ATTATCGCCTTTTACAGGGAAAGAGCACGGGGTGGCACGGCCCTGATCATCATAGGGGGATGCACGATTGATGAATACAGTGGCAGTCCGGATATGCTTAATCTTCGGGAAAACCGTTTCATAACGGGGATGAAAAAACTTACCGACGCAATTCGTGCAGGTGGGGCAGCTTCGGTAGCCCAGCTCTATCACTCCGGAGGATCCGCACATTCGATCCTGATCGGACGCCAAGCAATAGGGCCTTCGGCCGTAGTATCGGGTTTTTCGAAAGAAGAATGCCGTGAAATGACGACAGACGATATCCGCATGACAATAGATCATTATGCCCAGGCTGCTGCAAGGGCGCTAGAGGCCGGTTTTGACGCCGTGGAAATCCTGAGCTGTTCCGGGTACATTTTCAACCAGTTTCTATCACCGCTGTCCAATCTGAGAACCGATTCGTATGGAGGCAGCTTTGAGAATAGGATGAGATTCGGACTTGAGGTCGCGGATGCGGTTCGAACAGCGGTGGGCAGAGATTATCCATTGATCGTAAGACTATCCGGTCATGATTTCATGCCGGGCGGTATCACGAACAAAGAAGTGAGTATCTTTGCATCGCAGCTCGAGAAGCATGGTATCGATGCATTCAATATCACGGGCGGATGGCACGAGAGCCGTATCCCTCAACTCACATCGGAAGTACCCAGAGGCACCTTTGCCTTTCTTGCCAGGGGCATAAAGGAGATGACTTCCAGGCCGGTAATATCCTGTAACAGGATCCATAACCCTGCCGTTGCCGAATTTCTTATCAGCCAGGGCAGCTCAGACATGGTCGGCTTTGCCAGGGAGCTTCTTGCCGATCCTGAACTGCCCAATAAAGCAAAAGAGGGTAGGGCGGATGAGATCACAACATGCCTGGCATGCAATCAGGGCTGTTTCGATCACATCTTTGCACTGGAACCGATTGAATGCATGGTGAATCCAAGATGCGGTCATGAAGGCGAAATTACCCTGGTTTCCAGATCCGAAAGGCCCAAAAAGGTTCTGGTCATTGGCGGAGGCCCCGCAGGATTGACTGCGGCCAAAACAGCTGCCCTGTCGGGCCATAAGGTTACCCTGTATGAAAGGACCAATCATCTTGGCGGGCAGCTCTGCCTGGCAGGTTCGCTGGAAGAAAAAAGCGAGTTCAGAATGTTCATTGATGCATTGTCGAAACAGGCCGTCAATGCAGGGGTTAAAATCAAAACGGATATAATGGCGGACAGCCTCCTGATAAAAAAAGACAATCCTGAAGCGGTTATTATTGCGACAGGGGGAGCACCCGTATTGCCTGACATTCCAGGTAATGACCAGGAGCATGTTATTCAGGCATGGGATGTTCTCAACGGAAGACTGGTTCCCGGAAAGGAAGTCGTTATCATCGGCGGCGGATCCGTTGGGGTGGATATTGCGCTTTTCCTTGCAAAGATAGGAACCTTGGATGCAAAAACATTCCAGTTTCTTTTTTTATCCAGGGCTGAAGATGCGGAAACACTGCGGGAACTGTCCACGAAGGGACTGAAAAAAATCACCATAATGGAAATGCTGCCGAAGATTGCATCTGATATGGGTTTATCCACGCGGTGGGTCGCCCTTCAGATGCTCCGACGGTATGGGATCGATATTAAAACCAATACGAAAGCGGAGCAGGTCACACCGGAAGGGGTCATCGTATCGCATAAAGGGGCCACTGAACTGCTGAGATGCCAATCGGTCATTATCGCTGTAGGGACGCAATCGGTGCGGCCGGAAGGAACACTCGAAGGATTCAGCGGGGAGGTTATCGTTATCGGTGATGCAAAGTCACCCCGCAAGGCCTTTGATGCGATCCGCGAAGGATTCCATGCAGGCAGGAATCTATAGGGGATATCGTAAGGGTAAACTTCCTAACATATAATGGGGGTGTCGACATGGAATCAGATGCCATGAGGAATCATCTTTTAAGGAGGACTGCGCTGGGTGATACATTCCGGAGAAATGCGAGAAGGCTCAGGAGCAAGACTGCACTGATTTTCCCTTCCCCCGGTGGAAAAGTTGTTCAATACACATGGGATGAGTTCAATGCATGCATCAACAAGGTTGCCAATGGACTATTATCTCTCGGTATCGGGAAAGGCGATAAGGTTTCTATCTATTCTCTCAACTGCCCTGAATTCCTGTTTTTAATTTATGGGTTGACCAAGATCGGCGCCAGCGTCACCCCGGTCAACGTTACCTTCACGGATGATGAAGTGAAGTATGTTGTACAGAATTCCGAGGCTAAAATGCTTTTCATTGAGGATACATTGATCGATCGCGTGAAGAATGTCCTGCCTGCATTGAAGAACGTCGGCTTCGGGTATATTGGCAATACCGGGATGAAGCCGAAACCGGACGGATGGACGGATATCGCCGAGATGCTTGCCAGCCAGCCGGATACGGAACCGGAGGCGGAGATTGGTGTTGATGACATCGCAACTGTCACATATACAAGCGGAACAGAAGCCCTTCCCAAGGGTGTCATGCTTACGCATGGCAACTACTACGCGGCCGCCGCAGCGGTACAGGCCGGGAATTATCTTGATGTAAGAGAGACCGATATCGGACTGCAGGCCTTACCCTTGTTTTATACGGGCGGGATTGCCGTAGCGACATTTGCTCTCATGCTTGGGGGAACGGTAGTTCTTCTCTATATGCCGGATGCCAACACCATAGCTGATTTGATGACGACATACCATACGACTTACACAGTGCTGCCGCCGACGCTTTATACCAGGTTGTTGCAGGTACCGGGGATTGAAGAGAAGGTGAAGTCATTAAGAAAATGCGTTTCATTCGGCGCGACCATTCCTGAACAGATGATCCTGAACTGGAACAAGGTAGCCCCACATATTGAGTGGATATCGCTTTATGCATCGAGCGAACTCTCTGCTTTGGGAACATGCGGATGCTTTAAAGCGATTCATGAGGTTCCCGAGGGAGATATGAACTGGGTGGGAAGGCCAGCTCCCATGCTTGAGTTGAGAATTGTAGATATGAATGGCAACGATGTGCCCATCGGGGAAAAAGGAGAAATGGTATTCCGTGGCCCGGCTGTGCTGAAGGGATATTATAAAAACGATGAAAAGAACAAAGAGATTTTTGCCGGTGGGTGGTTTCATTCCGGAGACGTAGGCAGGATGAATAAAGATGGGGACGTATTTTTTGTGGATCGAATCAAAGATATGGTTAAAAGCGGCGGTGAGAACATTCCGTCTGCAGGTATAGAGTTTATCGTCAGTACTCACCCAAAAGTTGCCGAATGTGCGGCTTTTGGGGTTCCCCATCCGGATTGGATGGAAGCGCTTACCGTGGCAATCATCCCCAAACAAGGTGAGACGTTAACTGAAAAGGAGATTATCGAATTCTGCAAGGCGAAGTTGCCCAAGTTCAAGGTGCCGAAATATATACTCATAGTCAGCGAATTTCCGAGAAATCCGACGGGCAAGATTTTGAAGAAGGAATTGAGGAAGATATATAAAGATATCGCTTCAGAGAAAAAAACGGAAAGCTGAATCGGGAGGACGCTTGGGATGAATTTTGATTTTACCGATGAAGAAAAAGCATTCAGGCAGGAAGTGGAAGATTTCGCCAGGACGGAGCTTCCGGCCAATTGGGATGAAATAAGCATGTACTGGCCGGCTGGCTATGGAACGATGCCTTCCCTTGAGAAGGCGTTCAAGGAAGTTTATGATGAAATATTGCATAAATTAGGCCGCAAGGGATGGCTCAGCATCGGTTGGCCCACAGAGTATGGTGGCATGAACTCCATGATGAAGCACGCCATCTATGATGATGTCATGTGTTACCACAGGGCTCCGGGCGGCGATGTATCTACGGCTATTGCTGCTCCCACGATGCTGCTTGTCGCCAGCGAGGAAATGAAAAGAGAATGGCTGCCAAGGATAGCCGCCGGGGAGTTGCGATTCTGGCTGGGGTATAGTGAGCCAAATGCCGGCTCCGATCTCGCGTCGATCAAGACGCGGGCCGTAAAAGATGGGGATGAGTTTATATTGAACGGTCAGAAAATATGGAGCAGCGGTGCCCATATTGCTGACTACGGCTGGGTACTTGCCGTTACCGATCAGAATGCTCCGAGATACAGGAATGCGTCATTGATGCTGGTGGACAACAAATCACCGGGCGTTACCATACGGCCCATCGAGAATATTTGCGGCATTCACTCCTTTAATGAGGTGTTCTTTGATGATGTCAGGGTTCCCAAAAAGAACATGGTCGGAGTGGTGAATCAAGGATTCTACAGTGTCATGCTCGCCCTTCTACATGAACGGCTTTTTGTAGGAGTTGGAGCCTTCAGGAGGGTTCTTGATGAGCTCATCGGATTTGTGAAAGAAACAAAACGCAACGGGAAGCTGCTTGCGGAAGATCCTCTGGTCCGAAACAAGCTGGCGGCCATGGCGATTGAAATTGAGACGCTCTATGGTTTCTACTGGCGCACCGTCTGGCTGATGGATAAGGGGCAGACACCGATACTGGAATGCTCGACACTGAAACTGTTTGGTACGGAGCTCGGCCGTAAGCTTGCGGGTGTTGCCATGGAGATACTGGGACTTTATGGGCAATTGGAAAGGGGATCCAAATGGGCACCCCTGCGTGGCCTGGTCAGTCTTGGATATATGGACTCCGTTTCCGGGCCTATCGGTGCCGGTACCTCTGAGGTTCAAAAGGGCATCATCGCTACCAGGGGGCTCGGATTGCCACGCTCATAGTTCATAAAAATGATTCGTTCGGAGGTCGTATTATGGATTTCGATTTGTCCGGGGAACAGAAACTGCTCAAGGACACAGCACATGATTTTCTCGCAAAGGAATGCTCCAAGGAATTGGTCAGAAGTCTTGATGCAGGCGAAAAGGAGTTTCCCCCAGAATTATGGAAGAAAATGGCGGACCTTGGATGGATGGGTCTGGTCATTCCGGAAGAATATGGAGGAAGCGGCGGATCATTTTTAGACCTGGTTATCCTGTTTGAGGCAATCGGTTACAATATTTGTCCCTCTCCGCTTTTTTCGACGGTTGTCCTGGGAAGCCTGCCGATTATATCTGCAGGCAGTGAACAACAAAAGAAAGCAATACTACCTGGAATTGCTAGTGGAGAGCTGATCGTGACCATGGCTATTGCCGAAGCGGAAGCGGACTACCAGGCATCCTCGATAAAAGCTGAAGCGCGTGCCATCGGAAAAGAATATGTCGTCAATGGTACAAAACTTCTTGTACCCTATGCAAGTCAAGCCGATCATATTCTCCTTACGGTGCGAACTAGGGAGAGCAAAAAAAATCCGGGAGACGGCATTACCATTGTCATTCTACCGAAGGGAACGACCGGAGTTGCCCATACCGGCCTCAAAACCATGGTTGGAGACAGGCCATACGAGGTGGCGCTTCACGAGGTTAGATTAATGAAAAACAATATACTGGGCAAACTGAATACGGGCTGGCCAATTGTGAATGATACAATGATCAAAGCGTCGGTTGTCCTGTGCGCCGAAATGATCGGAGGAGCGCAGGCCGTGATGGACATGGCCATGCAATACGCAAAGGAACGCACACAGTTCAACCGGCCTATCGGCAGTTTTCAGTCTATTCAGAATTATTTTTCCGATATGTGGGGTGACATCACCGGTTCCAGCTATCTTCTTCATAAAGCCGCCTGGAAAATCAGCGAAGGAATCAATGCCGGGATGGAAGCTGCCATGGCCAAATCACGGATCGGTGAAGCATACCGGCGTATCACCATTTTGGGCCACCAGATATTCGGCGGTATTGGCTACACGAGAGAACATGATATGCATCTTTACCACAAGCGCTCTATTACGGGCGATCTCAATTTCGGGCAATCCGACTTTCAGATGGCAAAGGTGGCTGAGCGGTTAGGACTCTAGAATCATAAATAGCCCCCGCGGAAATATCTGTATAATATCCGAGAGGGGGGGGTACTGGCTCAAGAAAACTGTACGGATTTTTCATCAAGAATTTTTTTTGCCTCCTTGATTATCCGGTCAATGAGTTCTGCTACCGTTGGCTCGTCATGGACCAATCCCACGCACTGGCCCACGGGCAGGAATCCATTCTCCGTGTCCCCGTCCTCTGTGGCAATCAGCACCTTCCTGTAAGCATTTGCAAAATAGGCGAGCTGCTTTGTATTCTTCCAGCCGGAAAACATGACCCCGATAAACAGCTTTATAAATGGAAGACGAAGCTGGTTGGCAATAATTCGTGCATTGAAAAAAGCCGCCGTATAATTCAACGGCGCCGCCAAGGCCTTCCTGGCTGCCTTGTTGTCGATCATCCTGCAGGGGATTCCATCGAACTTGGTCGAATGCAGGGTGTCATAAATGCTCTTCTCCAGTGAGAGTCGCTTCTGATTGCTGTGCAGCGCGCTCTCCCGGGTGGTCATAAAACGGGTTCCCATGGCGATGGCTTCAGCGCCTAGGGCCAGTGCCG
>JBEKJA010000154.1:0-6816 GCA_050011475.1 Syntrophales bacterium | reverse complement strand
CATTGTCATCCTGAACTTGATTCAGGATCTATATAAAAGCGATAGGCTTTGAAATAAATTCAGGATGACCAATCGGGGTGTAACCAAAAAAAGGAGGCGTCAAATGGAGGCAGGAGGCATTTATTTTAAGACAATTCCACAGGTTAAAGAGGGACCGCATAATCAATAAAAATGCTTGGGCACCCCTCCGGCAGAACCATCAGTTTAATCATAATTCGGATGTTTGAGAGAGCATGCATTTTTATAATAACTGGTTTGAATACATCTGAGTTTATGATAAACACAACATGCAAAAAAAACGACGGTTGCCTGGGTGGCGGAATTGGTAGACGCAAGGGACTTAAAATCCCTCGAAGCCTAGCTTTGTGTGGGTTCGATTCCCACTCCAGGCACCAATAAAATCAATAATTTACACAATATATATTGAAACGAGGGATTTTTAGAAAAATGATTTGTAAGCACTATGTAAGCAAGGGGAGGGGATATGTTGAAAACCGATCAAGCGGGTCATTGGTATAAGTGTAAGAATTCAATATGTGGCTTAATGCTTCCATTACCAGATAATATATTCATTGTGACCAATTATAAGGAGGCATGGGAAGCTAGATGCAAATGTGGTCACATAAATAATTTCATGTATTCCGATGCCCAACATGAAACTACGAAAAGGGAAGTGGATAAATATTTTGGCATCAAGGACAAGGTCAGGGGGTACTGGGAGAAGTGATCACTCATAATATTATAAAAAAGGCGGATGATATCTCTGGGGTCTCTGTCTCCTGAAATGTGACGGCCAGAATAGGGTCTATTTCTGACGATCTCAGTGGACAAAGTCAGTCCAATAATATATCGACTACTCCTACAAAGTCTTAGAATCAAAATTCCATAAAAGTAACGATTGCCATTTGAAATCATTGGTAAAAAAATAGCCTCAATATTATCTACTCCACACAAATATAACGTTTATCTATTATTTTTTTACTAAATCCGAGTAAAATTGTTGGCTTTCTTTACATTTCCGATAATACAGCCTAAATTAATAATATTATAATATTATTTATATAATTTCTATTTTTGCCCTTAGGTCAAATTATTATATGTCGGATAATTTTACAATTTCAATGTGTACAACAAAACGATACGCAAAAATTCTCCATTATATTAATTGTTTATAAATATGGCGCACAAATTGCATTAAAAAAACTAAATAAAACAGGAGGTTTTTTATGAAAAAAACAATTATGGTTTCTTCTTTATTTTTTATCCTTTTTCTTTCAGTTTTAGCGCAAGCTGCAACCATCACCTTTGATGAGTATCCATCGAACAATAATAATCAGGCTATAACAAATTTATACAGTAGCTTGGGTGTTATTTTCGGCGCTGATAACAGCGGTACTTTTGCTGGCATAGCCAATGGTGATCCAGGTAATTGGGGTCTGAATGGTACAAACGGACCAGCATTTCTCGGAAACAACGGTCAAAATAATAATGATACTTATATAACAACAATTGATTTCACATCGCTTATATCCAGTGTTTCGTTTGATGTTTCCCGTTCAAACGGTTCTTCATCTGGACAGGCACTTACTGCAGCAGCCTATTCAGCGGGATCTCTTCTTGGGTCTCAAACTATTACACTGGGAGATGTCAATCAGTGGTCTACGATCAGTTTAAACTTTGCGAATATTGATGAAGTTATTCTTACTGGTTCAATTATCAACTATAGTCCTTATGCACTGGATAACTTACAGTTTACATCGGTGCCAGAGCCAACTTCTTTAATCCTTTTAGGATTAGGCTTCATAGGACTTGCAGGATTCAAAAAGAAGATAAAAATCTGAAGTTATCTTAATGAAGATTATAAAGGCAGGGTCAGAAATGGCTCTGCCTTTATAATCTATGAGATGACGATTACTGTTTGAAAGGTTTTATGAACTTGTGGAATGAGAATAACAACATTTCAGGAAGTAACAAATATACTACCACAGATTGATTTGATTACTCACTAGAAGGGCATCTATATCCATCACGATACCTCGTGCCGCAGTACCCACAAAATGATTAAGCACAGTACGAATAAGTTCATAATTCCATTTTAAACCTTAAAAAACGAATTGCAATGAGAAAAATACCGGGATGCCCCGAATGACGGTCGTAATGCGTTTTGTTCCTGACAATCTCATTCGCCCCTTTAGTGTTATAGCAGACAAAATTTCATTTCCCCTGTAGATTTTAAATGAAAATCATGATCTAAAAAAACATAGACATACGGCAATTAAACAAAATTCCAGATCCTTCAACTTTTTATGAGGGTATTATGGACTCATTACTGAAACCCCGTTACTCAAAAGATGGCGGGGTTTTGTGTTTTTACTCTAAAGGAGAGTTTATGAAGAAATCATACTTCTTGCTTTTCATTCTTGTCTTATTTTTGTCGTCTTGTGCTGCTGCACGGACAACGATAGCCCTTAAACCTGATAAATTTATTCCATCGACATCTGATTCCAGGTATACGATATTCAAAGGACAACAAGTGTCTCTATCTCCAATAATCACTAAAGACGCAGATATTGGTGAAGGAGGATGGTACTACTATGGATCAAGTTCCTTGATAATGTATGCATCCGATAATTCCATTGAGGAGTATTTACAATTTTGCAAAATTTAATATTGAGACTTACCACACAAGTCATTCAGGAGGGGAATATGAAACGAGGATTATGGACATGGTTAGTGATAGTCTTGATGTTCTTCTCGGCTCTTTTGGCTTGCGGAGGTGGAGGCGGCGATGGAGGTGGAGGAGCTTCTCTCGTATCCATATCTGTAACCCCAGCCACTCCGACTATAACTGTGGGAGGCACTCAGCAGTTTGTGGCAACTGGCCATTACTCCGATAGCTCGACCCACGACATAACAACGCAGGCTACTTGGAACTCTGCCAATCAATTGGTTGCCACAATCAGCAGCACTGGTCTTGCCAAGGGTGTTTCGTCTGGCCCTTCAGTTATCACCGCCACATTTGAAGGCAAATCCAGCAATACGACGCTTACTGTGTCCTTTACACCGCTTACATATGGATACCTTTATTTCGATGGGAGTGATCGTGTAGTGGTATCAAACAGCAATTCTTTGAACCCATCTCAGGTTACAGTTGAGTTGTGGGTTTATCTTAGCAGAATCGTACCGTCGGGTTCCAACCAATTCCTTCTGGCAAAGGGGGATGATGGGACTCAAGGTTCATATTACCTCTCTCAGAATGGTGATCAATTTCATTTTTACATAGGTGCAAATGGAGTTGATCAGATCTACGCCCAGACAATCCCACTTTCTTTACAAACCAACAGATGGTACCATGTAGCGGGAACCTACGATGGATCGAACTTGAATATTTACGTAGACGGCGTTTTAAAAGGAACTACATCAGGGATTATCATCATAGGCAACTCCTTACCCTTAACCCTCGGATGCCAAAATAGATCAGGTGTGAATTACTATTTGAATGGAGGCCTTAAGGAAGTGCGTGTATGGAACTTGGCAAGAACTGCAAGCGAAATTCAGTCTTCTATGAATTCGATCTTAACGGGGAGTGAATCCGGTCTTGTTGCTTATTGGCATCTTAACGAAGGGAGCGGCCAGGTTGCTCATGACTCTACGAGTTACGGAAATAATGGTCAACTTGGCTCTTCTCCTGGGATAGATACTGACGACCCAACTTGGAAAGGACCTACTCTTTCTTACATAACTGTGACGCCCGCTAGTCCGAGCATAGGCGTTGGAGCCACGGAGCAGTTTACTGCAACCGGAACATATTCAGATAGTACCACGGTGGACTTGACCAGTAGTTCAACATGGACCTCATCCGACACTGGCATTGCAACAATAAATCCCACCACAGGACTGGCAATGGCGGTTGGTGCCGGGACAAGCACTATTAAGTCAACCTTGGGGGGGATCTCGGGTTCTACCACGTTGACAGTGTCTCTCCCATGGTCATCTGATAATTTTGATTCTTATCAATTGGGTACTTTCCCAAGTTCCGGAGGTTGGATACTTCGATATAATGGAGCAGGTGACGCATATCAATATGTAGACAATACACATTCTGTATCAGGTACACAGTCAATGCATCTGGTCGGATCGTCTTGCTGGGGTGCTGCTATGTATCATCCCTTGAATTTTCCATCACAAGTAATGTATGAGGCAAACGTTTTCGTTGATGCAATTGTGAGCTGTGGATGTACTCCCGAATTGGCCGTTATACGTCTCGAAAATCCTAGTATCGGAACATGGGGTACAGATTATGGAAGTGTAGTATTTAACTGCGATGGAAATATCTATGCTCGCCGAGCCACTGACGGTAGTCAAGATGTAAATCTTATGCCGTACAATGCTCAACAATGGTACGATGTAGAGCTTAACATAGACTTAGTGGCTCGAACATTTGATGTTTATGTAAATGGTGTGCTTAAAGGTTCAGGTTTTCAAATATTAGATAGCGGCGTACCCACTGGAATTGAAGTTGGTGCGGCGCATGGTGGTAACCCTACAGTATGGTTTGATGATGTCCGTGTCCAATAGAACCAAGGTGGACGAATCTGAAACTCCATAAATATGGTAATTATTGAAGGAGATATCGTCCAATAAAATTAATTTAACATTAAAAATCAACCCCTTTCCGGACAGTCAGTTTCTCTACGGTAAGGGAATTTAAGTTGCACATAGAAAGGCAGGGTCAGAAATGATGCTGCCTTTTTTGTTTAGCATTACAATTCTTAATCTTCAGGATAAGCTGCTTACAAAATTGAGGACTTGTAGGAAAAGTCGTTTATCCTGACACTGTCTTTAAGATCGATGATGGCTAATCTAATCTTTCCCCTCATTGCCTATTCTTTCAAGTGAACAAACAGATAAGCCATCTTATTTTTGAAGAAAGTTACTCAATATAGAGAATAAGAGGCCCTCAAGTGTTACTTCCTGAAAGCGGTTAGCAAACAAATTTCATTTTTATTGTAGATTTCTTATAAGAACAGTGATGTAATAGAGAGTAAGCATATGATAATTAAATAAAAGTCCCGCCAACCCTATGAGGATATTATGGACTGATTGTGGGAACCCCGTTACTCGGAAGATGGCGGGGCTTTGTGTTTTTGTAGGAAATTGACATTCAACATTGGAGATATGATGGAAAAGTTATCAACCATTCTGATCATCATTTTCACGATTTTCTACCCTTTAATTAATAGCTATGCTGAAGGGCCAGATTGGGTTGTGTTTGATTCCGATTTTCCACGTGATTTTATTGATGCTAACAGTATTACATCGCCTGAAAAAGGAATCGTAAGGTTTTGGGAAAGAGCTGGTAATCGAATAGAAAAGACCATGAAAGGTAAGATAACTTATGCGACATACATACTGACAGAGATGAATTGTAATTTAAAACAAATGAGAATTATTAATGAGGATATGGCTTTGGAAGAACAGAGCCCAAACCATCAGGCTATCAAGGCGAGAGCACGATTCTTGGAATCAAGAACTAAATTACAAGTTAATTATCCCACACCTTGGGAGAGTATAGAACCAAATATGCATAGCTACGCACGGTTGAACTACATTTGCAAGACATTACAAACCAAGTGATGTAAGTAAATCACTATGAATGAAAGATGGCGGGGTTTCGTGTTAGAGGAAGACCTTCTAAGGCGCCTTGATGATTTCCGCTTCAGTAACCGAATCAATTCAAAATCTGATGCAATCAGGCGCTTACTCGATGAGGCCTTGAAAAAATACGATAAGAAGCAAAAGAAGCCCCAAAATAGATGTTAATGTGGCTGGTCAATCAAAACCTTGCAGAGGGAAATGTAACTGTTTAATATAGAACTGCCTTTCTTCCTGAATTGTTCACAACTGTCATTTTTGAGTTATGCAGGCCTTAAAACCGTAATAATTAAATTTTGGGGAAAGATCAAAAAGTAAATTTTATATTATACCATATCAAGGACGCATCTATCGCCTGCATCTCATGCCATAGATTTCCAATGCCTTGATCAAATCAGGCTTATACTGACGAACCATGACCATTTTTTCCCGATTATCTGCACATTCTACTTCACATTTGCCAAGCCAATCCAAAGACTGCTTCAACAGAAAGACAGCACGGCAATAATTGCATACGGAAGCAGCAGCGCCACCCTTATCTGCCAGCTCGATCATAATGTTGTATGCGACAGTACAACCGCCATCATCAGCCTGAAGAGGAGGGAACGATGAAAAAAATGCGATGACAGCAATTAACAACGAAAATAGGAATAGGGGTAAATATTTCATCTCTTGTACACACTACACTAAAAATGCTTATAGCGGTACGTTTTTCTAATAGCGTACTGGCAGGTTTGTTCCTTCCTGAAATCCTGTTTGTTCCTTCCTGAAATCCTGTTTTTCTCCCTCTGCAAGTTCATACAACCCTTCAAACCATAATCGTCATCTCATAAAATAAAAAGGCAGAGCCATTTCTGACCCTGCCTTCCCATGGTATAAAACCATGAACACAACCCATTGACCGGAGAATCGGGTTAGCTCTTAAACTTTCTCCTCACTCCTGCCACTCCGATCAGCCCGAGGCCAAACAGGATTAATGTGGCCGGTTCCGGAACTGGTGCGGTCGTGAGACTTAGGGTCGTTTGTCCCAACCGAACAGTATATTCAGAAGTCTGCACGGTGTAGAAATCTACTATGCCATCGTTTAGAACCGAAAAATCAGAGAAAGTATATGACCATGGGGTAGGACCATTAGAGTAGGGGTCTGGTGAATAATCGTGA
>JBEKJA010000153.1:0-6515 GCA_050011475.1 Syntrophales bacterium | reverse complement strand
CAATCTCAAAAAGATACTTTTTGGCCTCACGATACACATCATCATAGTCTCTGCGCTCGGTCAGTGCGAGATCATCCAGGAATTGGACCATTTGCTCATCACGCAGGATCATACTAATTACTTCGTCGCGTGACTTGAGAACAGGTCCAACAATGGTTTCCTTTTCTTCATCTATCCGGGTTATTAGCTCGCTGCGCAGCCGTGAAATCATTTCTTTTTCACTGAGTCCCTGGTTGGCCTCGATAAAAGCGGCAAGATTGACCGGCTCCGTGGGAATAACAACAACATTATTGGTAAAGCGTGCAAATGCAATGAATCGCCTTATTGGTCCCGTATTATCGGTCTGTCCAAAAAGAATACTCAGCAGAGACTCCTGCTCCTGCTCCCGTCTTCTACCGTATGTGATGAGCTGTGGACAGATAAACACCGGCCTGGTCATGAGTTCCTGGGCCTTGATGAGTTGGCGTATGGCACCTTCTGCTGGAGGATCTCTGAAAAACTCCGATGTACCAAGATGAATCAGAACGGGCTGACCTTCAACAACAAGCCTCTTGAGGTATCCGTTTTCCTCAGGATCAAGAATATTCTGCCGTAATATGAGATGCGCCAGATACGAAGTTATGACACGAACAGCCTTGGAGAAAGGCTGCCAGAAAATCATATTAATACCATGCGCGTAAACAGGACGGGGTAAATGATGGCGTATTGCAAGATCCTTCATTATCAGGCTGTTCAGTTGGCTACGATCCTTTATTGCATAAACGACAAGGCCTTGCTCGCTCAGCTCTTTCAGCCTGCCGGCATGCTCATCCGCCAGACGGACCATGGCCAGGACTTTCTTTAGCATCCACATGAGGGGATAATTTTTCTCCTCATAGATCTGTCCGGCATAGTATTCATCAATGGATACCGACCATGAACGAATGGAGGAAAATATAGACATATGGATATTGCTCCCTATATCTGCTGTCCGTATGAGGAAAAGTCTTCTGGAAACCGCTTTTCCATGTATGACTCAACGTGCTGTCTGATTTCTGTCGCCGATGAAAACATCAAGGCTTCACGGGCCAGCGCTTTGGATTCCTCGAAGGTTACCGCACGGATGATCTTCTTCACACGTGGAATCGCAAGCGGATTCATGCTCAACTCATCGAGTTCCAGGCCTATCAGAATCATGGTATACAGGGGATCCCCCGCCATCTCACCACACATGGCCACACGAATACCGGCATGATGGCCGGTTTCTACTACCTGTTTGACAAGGCGAATCACTGCCGGATGCAGGGGTTCATACAGATATGTAACCCTTTCATTAATTCGGTCGATTGCGAGTGCATACTGTATAAGGTCATTCGTGCCAATGCTGAAGAAGTCTACTTCCTTCGAAAGCTGGTCAGCCATAACCACAGCGGAAGGGACCTCAATCATGATGCCTACCTCTACATCATTTCCAAAAGCGCTGCCTTCCGTAATCAATTCTTCTTTTGCCTGATTCAATATCCGCCTGGTCTCTCGAATTTCTTCCAAGCCCGAAATCATTGGAAACATGATTCGCGTTTTCCCATATGCGCTTGCCCTGAGGATTGCTCTTAGTTGAACTTTGAAGAGGTCAACTTCCTTCAAGCAGAGACGGATAGCCCGAAGTCCCATCTGAGGATTCATCTCTTTGGCCAGCTTGGGGTCTGAAAAAAATTTATCACCTCCAAGGTCGAAGGTGCGTATGGTTGCCCAGTTTAACCCCTCATTTTCCACAACGCGTCTGTATATCTCGAAATGATCCTCCTCTGTTGGAAGGTGTTCGCGGTTGACATAGATAAATTCGGTCCGATATAAACCTATTCCATCCGCACCATGTGAAATGGTTGAAGGAATTTCCTCTACAAACTCAATGTTCCCTCCAATATCAATCCTACGCTCATCCAGGGTCACAGCCGGAAGAGTAGCATATTTCATAGAGTCCTGAAGTGCTTCTTGATACAGTTTTTTCTTTTCCCTGTAACGCCTTCGAACTTCCGGACCCGGATTGATGATCACCAGTCCGGCGGATCCATCAATAATTAATTCATCGTTTGTCTGAACCTTGCTTGTAATCGTTTCAAGGCCTATTACTGCAGGGATTTCTATGGATTGGGCAACGATGGCGGTGTGAGATGTCCGGCCGCCGATATCCGTCGCAAAACCGAGAACCCGATCGATTTTCAGTTGCGCCGTATCCGCTGGTGAAAGATCCGTCGCAATGATGATCACACCTTCAGCTACGGAAGGAAGAGAAGTTTTTTCCTCACCAGCAAGGTTCCTTAAAATCCTTTGACCGACGTATTGAACATCGCTTATCCGTCCCCGGAGATATTCATCCTCAACCTTTTCAAAGATCTTGCGATACCGGTCCAGCGTCATTCGGACGGCCCATTCCGCATTGACGCACATATCCCTGATGAATCGCACAATCTGCCTTACAAAAGACTTGTCTTCAAGAAGCAGTAAGTGAACATCAAGTATGTACAGCGGCTCTTTGCCACCCATATGGCTAAGTTTGTCTTTAAGCTCACGAAGCTGCGTATCGGAAGATTTGATCGCCGCTCTGAGACGCTTTACTTCCTTTGTGACCTCACCTGGCTCACAGAATTTATAATATGAAATGTGGTTGTCAAGACGATCGAATAAATAGGCTCTGCCGATAACAATACCGGGAGAGACCCCAACACCCTTGAGAACCATTGTTCGTCTTTCTTTATAGTCCGTTTCCATTCTTAACCGCTCTATTCACTCTCTCCAAATTTTTCATCGATCAGCCTTCCCAAGGCTTCCACAGCTTTTTGAGCATCCATGCCCTGTGCCCTGACGGATATCCAGCTTCCCCTGGGGCAGGCAAGGGTCAGGATGCCCAGCAGGCTCTTCGCGTTGACTTCCTGGCCATCCCTCTCAATGAATATCTGCGATTCAAACTGGCTCGATACTTTGACAAGCTGAGCAGCCGCCCTGGCATGAATACCAAGCCTGTTTTTTATCTCAAAACTCATCATAACTTTTAACATAAAAAAAATCCAATACCCAACAGTACGATGGCAGAACCATATAGAATAATGATCTGCGACAAGCCTTTTCGTATGGCAAAAAAAAGAAAAAGAATCAGCAGCAGAATAAATGCAGTGGGCAACTGCGGTGCTACAATCTTTGAAAAGGATCTGGCAGTAATGACCCCGAAGATGCTCAGCACAATAACCGACATCCAACGGATCCATCCCGCCTGTCTGTGAAGATCAAGATCCCTTATGAACGTGACACTTTCTTTACCCTTACGATATCCCACCACAAAACCCCCGATTCGAATCCACAGATGCGGGATATTGTAAATACAGAGCATGACAAGCGGTGCAGCAACATATCCAAATAGCGCAACAACCGCAGCAGCTATCCCGGCAAACGGACGAAAAGCCCCCCAGAAAAAGGAATCACCAAGGGCGGCATAAGGCGCTGAGAGGGCATTTTTGAGCTCCGCTGCCTTCACACCCGCGTCTTCCTCTTCCAATCGGATGACGGAACCAAGAATTGGTGCCATAAGATAAGGATGTGTATTGAAGGTCTCAAGATGTCTGACAAGGAGTTCATCGACGGGCTTGCCTTTCTTCCTAAAATAATCCGCCAAAGGCAGAATGGAAAAAGCAAAGCCAAGATTCTGCATCCTCCAGAAATTCAAAGAAGCCTGAATCGTCAAAGATCTTAAAAAGATACGGATCAGATCCAACCTTCTCATCCAGGTTCCTTCCACGCCGCTGCCTGTATGGCCATTGGCTTGAAATTCCTAACACAAACACCCCATGGCGTCAATCCTAATACACTTCATTTTTTTCTTGACATGACCGTAATTTTCGATTACCAAACGCGCGCCCTATACTTTATTAGCGGGAGGTGAATCATATGGTATGTCAAACCATCAAAGTCGGGTCGGATTGTCCCTTCATGTCCAAACGGGGGTGCAATTTTAATGGCGGTTTTTGTAATGTGATTGTAGAACAGTGCGAAGGGTGCAGCAAAACAGTGGAATATTCTACGGGCAAATATTGTAAGGTTTACCCTGACCCTGTCGTGCGCTGGTACAGCGGTAAATGTCCCACGGCAACGCATGTCAAGGTCGATATCAAGGAAAACATTCAGAAGCTTAATCCTCTGAAAGCTTCCAAAAGGGCCAACAAGAAATAGTTGCTGCCCGATCTTGCCTGAAAAATCATATTGCCATTTCAGAACCAGAAAAGTAAAAAAGCCGGTTAATTTATTAGATTAACCGGCTTATTGCTTTATTTCCCTGGTAATCGCTTAACTCACCTTGGAACGGATTTCAAGTAATCCTGCCTTGATTGCGGTAAGCCTTTGTGCTTCCCGATCATGGTCAGTTGGTTCAACGTTTTCAATACGGATTCTGCGCAACTGCCGTTTCGCACCTGCAATCGTATAACCTTCATTATACAGCAGTCTTTTAATCGTCATGAGGTTTTCCAAATCTTTTCGGCGATAAACACGATGATCAGAGCGGGAACGCTCCGGTCTGATTACTTTAAACTCAGACTCCCAGAAACGAACCACATAAGGTTCTACATCCAGGATTCGGCTGACCTCGCCGATGCGGAAATACGATTTATCGGGAATCATAAGGATCCCATCCTTACGGCCCCGCGCTTAATGATCAGCCATTGAGCGTCTTGCGCAAGACCTGACTGGATTTAAATGTTAAGACTCGTCTCGCCGAGATTTCGATCTCTTTTCCGGTCTGGGGGTTACGGCCCCGGCGGGATTTTTTTTCTTTAACAAGAAAATTACCGAAACCCGAAATCTTGATTTTTTCACCTTTGGCAAGGCAATGCTTCATAATCTCAAAGACGGATTCGACTACCTGCGCCGCTTCCTTTTTTGAAAACCCCAACTTCTCATAGACATCCTGAATAATATCGATCTTTGTCATTTCCGCCCTCCTGTGAGATGGAATTACCTAAATTAATTTTCCAAATCGGAAACTTAATAGTTTTTCATTTCGTACCGCGAATCCTGGCACCTGATCCGGAGATAATTCTTTTTACTACCCGTTCATGGACCCATTCCACTTCATCATCGGTCAGGGTTCGTTTAAAAGACCGATATGTAAATTTCAAGCCCAGACTTTTCATCCCTTGAGGAATGCCTTTGCCATTATATACATCAAAGATATGTACTTTTTCAAGTAATTCTTCTTTATTTTCAAGGGCAAGGCGAATTATTCCCTCCCCTTCAGTCTGCTGGTGTACAAGAAATGCTACATCCCGGCTAATGGCCGGAAAATGGGGAATGTCCCGATACGCCCGTTTTTCCGTGTATAGGCCGGCAAAGGCATCCAGATCAATTTCTGCAGCGAATACCCTGCCGGGAAGCTCCATTTTTTCCCGGATATCTGCATGAATCTCCCCCAGGTAGCCCAGTTTCAGGCTTCCGGTAGTTATGAATGCAGCCCTCCCTGGATGCAGAAATGGCGGTGTTTGCACTGCACGGATGATCGAACCGTGCACCTTCAGGCTGGCCAACAGGCTTTCCACAACCCCCTTCAAATCAAAAAAGTCAGCCTGCACGTTATGACCAAGCCAACTGTCGCCATATCTCGATCCCGTTAGAAGCATTCCCAGGGACCGTTTCTCATCGGGCAATATCCCCATTCCCCGATGAATATAAATCCTCCCTATTTCGAAAATCTTCAGATCACTTTCGCCTGCGTCTATATTGCACCCTGCAGTATCAAGCAGATTATATAGCATTGTCGTACGCATCACAGATTGATCTTCCGTAAGAGGGTTGCGTATTCTGACAAGGTTACGAAGTGGGTCATCGGACGATAACCCCAGACGATCGATAGCTTCCGCGGGCACAAAACTATACTGTATGACCTCCGAAAAACCTTTACCGCTCAAAATGTCCCGGACCTTTTCTTCGAAGACAACCCTATGGTCACTGGCTACGGGCGAAGACGGAGTCTTCGGCATGGTCGTATGTATCCGTTCATAGCCATACAGTCGAGCAATCTCTTCAACGAGGTCAATCTCCCTGGTTATGTCTATCCGGAATGAGGGAGGGGAAACAAAATACTTATTTTCTTCATTTTTACGGACGTGCATTTGGATGGACTCAAGCATTCGGACCATCTCATCGCCTGTAATCTCAATACCCAGAACCATGTTTGCCCTGTCGGTCCGCAGAGGGATTTCCCCCACAGGCGGGATTTTTTGCGGGTATTCATCAATGTAACCACAACAGACTGTTCCACCGGACAAATCGGCAATCAGCTGTGTGGCCCGATTCAGGGCGTTTACAACTCCTTCGGGATCAATTCCTCTCTCAAAGCGGAACGCCGCATCAGTCCCCATCCCCAGCCATCGTGATGATCGCCGGATCGATGCAGGGTTGAAGTAAGCACTCTCCAGCAGAATCGTATCCGTATCATCCTTAACCTCGGAGTTGAGGCCTCCCATGATTCCACCAATAGCTACGGGCTTCAC
>JBEKJA010000152.1:0-6519 GCA_050011475.1 Syntrophales bacterium | reverse complement strand
TCCCCCATGGATACCAATCCACGGGATTGTCAGCATGCTGAATGAGATACGGGCTTGGCTCTTTCGCAAGACGATTGCTTTTGTTCATAATTATGGAAGATTTTGCAACCATTGCATGATTCGTTCCAGGCCGCCTTCGGTGTCATGCCCGAGATGAATACGAACGATCCGCCGGCCGGCTCTTTTCAGGGCCCCGAAATCTCCAATGGCCTGCGCAGTCTTGAGCAATCCGAAGCTGAGAGATGACCATGCCTCTTCGAGATTATCCGGAATGGGGATATCAACTGAATCATCGCAGGTAAACTGGATGAAAAGCCCCTTGCCGCTGTCCCCCTTATGAAGCTGCCCAGTGGAGTGAAGGTAGCGCGGTCCCCAGCCTATGGTCGCGGCACAATGATACCGGTCACGCAGCAGCACCTGGATCTGTTGGAGGAGAAGCCCAGTTTTCTCCCGTTGCGGAAGAAAGGCCTGCAAAGCGATATAATGGCCCGGACCGGCTCCTGACAGAAATGCGCTCAGATATTCCCCGGAAGTATCCGCCAGACTGTCTCCATAAATATCCATTCCCTGTTCCGTCAAAACCGGCACGTCTTCATGAATTTCACCCGTTCTTCCCACCTCGGCAATCCATTGCCGGGCAAACGCTTTCGCCATTTCTACATCAGGCTGGTCAAAAGGATTGACACGGAGGCGCCAGGCGGCCATGGCAGTTGCTACTTCCCAGTAAAAGCACTGCCCGGCCAATTCGAATGCATCGGCAAGTGTCACTTGAATGATCGGGTGGCCCGCTCTTTGCAGTGCAGAGAATTGTTTAACAGGCATGACCTCATCTTCAAGACCGATTGATACAAATATCCGGTCGTTACTATAGACTGATGGATGTCCTATAGGTTCTCCAATAACGGGTAGGATCCCCTTACCTTCCTTGCCGGTGCTTTCCGCTATCAGTTGCTCAATCCAATCACCAAAAGATGAAATCATGGGTGAAAAGGCAAACGTCAGCTTATCTCGCCCTCTAAGAGCCATCTCTCCGAGGATTGCACCAAGTACCGCTCCTGTAATCTGCCCCGCTTCAGGTTCTAGATTTAAGGATTCTTCCTTCGATGTACCGATTGCCCGTTCAAGAAAGGTAGGCACATTCACACCTATAAGCGCCGCCGGTAAGAGGCCAAAAAGAGACAGCGCCGAATACCGGCCACCGATATCCGGATTATTAAGGAAAATGGATCGGAAGTTATACCGTTCCGCCATCTCCGTAAGGGCACTTCCCGGATCCGTTATGGCTATGAATCTTTGACCAGCTTCTTTAGCACCAAGGACATCCCGGAGACGGTTAAAAAAATACTTCAGAAAGGAGGATGTCTCAACCGTATCGCCCGATTTCGTAGAAACGATAAAAAGAGTCTTCCCTGGATCAATACTGTCCCATACAGCCGAAACCGTTTCCGGAATGGTGCTGCTCAGAACAGACAGATCAATGAAGCCTTCCGCCACACCGAATGTATTCCTGAAGACCTCCGGTGCCAGGCTGGATCCCCCCATACCGAGCAGAAGCGCTTTTCTGAACCCTTCCGCATGAAGTCCCCTGGCAAAAGAACACAACATGCCACATCCGGAAATCATATCCTGGGGACTTGAAAGCCAGCCTAATCGATTGGTGATTCCTTCAGGGTGTGATTTCCAAAGAGTATGATCTTTTTCCCAGAGACGTGCGACTACCTGTTGGTCACGAAGGTCATGAAGGATCTGTGTCAGGATGCTCTCGTACGGACTGAGGCTGATGGAAACGTGAAACCCGGGCATGGTTTTCCCTGTCATCTATCCGGTTTATGGCAAAAAAATCGTTTTATTTACGCATCAGATCCAATGCTACATCGATGATATGATCTGCCGTGAACCCGAACACTTTCATTAGAACTGAATATGGCGCACTGGCGCCGAATGTATCCATCCCTATGACGGCTCCGTCCAAACCTACATAGTGCTCCCATCCAAGACGGATGCCGGCTTCAACTGACACGCGTGCCTTGCAACCAGGTGGAAGGACTTCATGCCGATAGTTTTCCGGCTGGACATCGAAAAGCTACCAGCTCGGCACTGAAACAACCCGTACCTTTTTGCCGGTATCAGCCAGACGATGTCCTGCTTCGACGGCAAGAGCCACTTCGGAACCGGTGGCGAGAAGAATGATCTCAGGTACCCCTCCTGTTTCCCATAGGGTATAAGCACCTCTGTGTAAACCGGTTGCCGGGGCATAAATTGTACCGTCAAGAACAGGTAAATTCTGCCGCGTGAGTACCAGGACACTGGGGCCCTTCCGATTTTGGAGGGCTGATCGCCAGGCTTCAACGGTTTCTCGAGCATCAGCAGGACGAATGACTGTGAGGTTTGGTACGGCCCTGAGATTCATGAGCTGCTCGATAGGCTGGTGCGTAGGTCCATCCTCACCCACTGCAATACTGTCATGTGTAAAAATGAAAACTATAGGCACCTCCATCAGAGCAGCAAGGCGCATGGGAGGGCGCATATAATCTGCAAAGGTAAAGAAAGTTCCCGTGAAAGAAAGAACTCCTCCATGCAAAGCCATTCCCACCGCAATAGCACCCATTGCGTGTTCACGGACACCGAAGTGAATATTTCGCCCTTCATAGTTCCAACTATTACCTACAGCACCATCCACAGGGCCCTGCAGTTTTTCTGGTTTCTGGAAATCCCCATAGCCTTTAAGCCAGGTCAGGCAGGATGGATTGAGGTCGGCGGATCCTCCCATGAACTCGGGAATTTGACGTGCAAGAACCTGGAGAACCGCTTCTGAAGCCTTCCTGGTGGAGATGTCTGCAGATTCTTTCCCATATTCAGGGAGACCGGCGTCCCAACCGACGGGCAGCTCTCCCGACATGATGCGCTGGAATTCTTCCGCCAGATCAGGAAATAATTTTGAGTAGCGTTGATACTTTTCCTTCCACAGAGTCTCTTCGACTTTTCCGCGGTCCATTGTCGTCCGGCAGTGTGCCAGTACATTGTCCGGTATGCAGAAATATTCTTCATCCGGCCATCCCAGGTTTTTTTTAGCTGCGCAGAGTTCCTCAGAACCGAGGGGTGAACCATGAACAGAGCAGGTTCCCTGCTTGTTTGGGGCTCCATAGCCGATGCACGAGCGGATCCGGATCAAGGTTGGCCGGCTGGATTCCTTTTTTGCGTTCTGAAGGGCAAGACCAATGGCTTCCGTATCATTCCCATCTGCAACTTCCAGAACCTGCCATCCGCAAGCCTCGAATCGTCCTGTCACATCTTCCGTAAATGTCAGCAATGTAGACCCGGTCAGGGATACTTTATTGTCATCGTACAGGACGATCAGTTTCCCCAGGCCGAGATGCCCCGCCAGGGAACAGGCTTCAAAAGTCACCCCTTCCATAAGGTCTCCATCGCCGGCAAGCACATACGTAAAATGATCGACAATCTCATGACCGGGTTTGTTGAATTTCGATGCCAGATGTGCTTCGGCAATAGCCATTCCCACGGCACTGCTGATTCCCTGTCCAAGGGGCCCGGTAGTCATCTCCGTTCCCGGCGGATGGAATCTCTCCGGATGACCGGGGGTCTTGCTCCCCCATTGCCGAAATGATTTAATATCATCAAGTGTGAGATCATATCCGGTGAGATATAAAAGGGCATACAGGAGCATGGAGGCATGGCCGGATGACAGGACAAAGCGATCACGATCCGGCCACAGAGGGTTGGCAGGGTTATGCTTCAGACATTTCATCCAGAGAGTATATGCGGCCGGAGCTGCGCCCATGGGCATGCCGGGGTGTCCGGATTTCGCCTTCTCCGCCGCATCCGCTGCAAGGAAACGGATGGTATTAATGCTTGCTTCAATTAATTTACCTTGTTGGCCCATGAAAGGCTCCCTCCGGTGCTATGAAACATTTTGTTCGGCACTGTATACCAACCGCCATATTTGTACAAGGGGTGAGATACGGGGGGCGAGATACAGTCTTTTTGTAGTGTTTCAGCACCGCCTTCAGAAGTGATGCGCTATGTCCCAACTGGACATAAGTTTCATCCGACATCATGTTCCTTTTTTCAGCTCGCAGTTTGTAGTCAAGCTGGCGGCTCAAATTGGCTATTCTTGCAATCTCCCTCACCAGATCAACTTCGAAATGATCATCACTTAAGACAATGGTGTATATGCGACCGGCGATTTTCTCAGTCTGGTCGAGCACATTATTGTCAACAACGGCATCATTTGCCTGATGGTATTATACTATTATTTTGATATGGATACTGAATCAGGTTCAGGATGACGTGTTTATGGTTGGACACTTTAGATTTTTCTGTAAGGCTTTCTGTTTAGAATTGTACACACGATGGGAGCTTGACAGATATTATGATTTTTCTTATGATTCTCGCCAGATAATATACTGAGGAAGGAGGATGCATGGGTAGCCATAAGAAAATTGCACGGTATAAAGAATTGGACCGCCAGCGCAGGCGGCGCCAGAAGAGACTCAAGCTTCGCCGGAAAGGTATTAATGCTTCATCTGAGAAACCAACTGGGAAAAAGACCTGACGATCGTTATATGTCTGACCTGCTTCATGCAAGGTCCGTAAGACAGCAGGCTGCCGCTCCATAAAGTCCTGCTTTGGGCTCCATAATGACATGGATAGGAATCCGCGCGGCGAGGTTCGACATCCTGCCCTTCCTGCAAAACGATTCTATAAATCCCCCCCTGCTCAATAGCGGGATTAACTTCGGCGCTATACCGCCACCAAGATACATGCCTCCAGTGGCCAGTATTGTTAGGGCCATATTCGATGCCTCAGCACCAAGAACGGATATAAACATCTCCAGAGTTTTTTCACAAAGCCCGGAATGATTTTCCCGGTTAAGAACGACTTCGGCAATGACAGGAGCAATATCCTGCGCCAATTTCATGCGGGAAGCCAGCCACTCCGGTTCTTCAACATATCCGCCCTCACGAAGGAATTGATAGATCCCGGCAATCCCCGGGCCTGTGCAGACCCTGTCGTACCCCACATGACAAAATTTCTTCTGAAGATTTTTCATCAACTCCATCTCAAGGTCGCTCTGGGGGGCAAAATCAGCATGCCCTCCCTCCGACGGAAATGCACGATAGCCCACGCCATCCCACACGAGAAATGCTTCGCCAAGACCGGTACCAGCAGCGACCAAGGCAATAGGGCCATTTGTTTCCGGTACGCCTTCCTGAAGTGTCAGAAGATCGGACGGCTTCAATATGGGCAGAGCGGAAGCAAGAGCCAGCATGTCGTTAATGAACCTCACCGACTTGACCTTCAATGCCGCTGTCATCTCACGTTCCCGGATGGTCCAGGGAAGGTTTGTCATGATGACTTTACCTTCCGTGATTGGACCTGCAACCCCCAGGCATATCCGATCCACAGGATATGGGGCCTGCTCCATGAATGTGCCGATGAGTTCGATCGCGGAGTGAAAATTTGCCGTCGGATACGTGTTTTCCTTCAACGGATTCCCCGGACCCTTTTCAGGAGAAAATATCCCGAGGCGACTGTTTGTTCCGCCAATATCACCTGCAATGATCATCATGCTTCCCGTTTTAACTCCAACTCAAGCCATTCAAGATAATCGTCACTTCCGGCGAGCACCGGGACAGTCAGAATCTCCGGTGTCTCATACGTATGAATCGCTTTTATCGCCGCAACGATGTCTTCGAAGCAATCTTCTCTGCTCTTTACCAGGCATAACCATTCTGAGGCTGTCTCAATCCGTCCCTTCCAGCGGTAGGTGCTTTCGACCGGACCCAGGATTTGTACACAGGCAGCCAGCCTCTTTTCCACGAGATCTCTTGCAATCGCATCAGCCGTTTCCTTCTTATCCGTTGTTGTAATAACCTGGATAAACGGTGTCATGCAGTCCTCCGCCGCATTTCAATGGGCATCTGTCTTCATACAAGCATACATCATAATGGCCGCCGCCTGTGGAAGGCTCAGTGAATCTGTCTTTTCTCCACCCGGAATACACCAGCGTTCGGTTGTCATTTCAAGAAGCTTCTCAGGCAACCCATGGCTCTCACTACCAAACACAAGGGCGGTTCGTCTGGTGCATCCATGCGGCGGAATTCCTCCCCGGGGATCCGTGCCGATAAGCTGACAGTATTTGGCAACGTCCGGAAGGATTTTTATGAAATCCACTCCATCGAGAACATCCAAATAAAAAAGACTTCCCATTGCGGTTCTGACCACTTTGGGATGAGTCACATCCACCGATCCTTCACTGATGGCCACCATTTGAAATCCGAACCAGCGTGCCGTGCGAAGAACCGCACCAAGATTGTTCGGGTTACTGACTTCATGAAGCAGAAGCAGGTGCTCTTTCCTCCTTGTGAGAACGTCCTGCATGGTCGGCTGGGCAGGCCGCCTTACCACAGCCATGGCCCCTTCAGGAGTTTCATCCTGACTGAGCCTGCCCCAATCCGACCGGGGAAGGATATAAGTGGGGATTACCGGAGAAATTCC
>JBEKJA010000151.1:0-6520 GCA_050011475.1 Syntrophales bacterium | reverse complement strand
ACAACCGCAGGGTCTTCCATTCGGGATTCGATCGCGTCGGAATGCGCGATTTATTGATGAAGGCGGGCTTTGACAATATCAGGGATCGGACAGCAGCTACCGTGTTGAAACCCGTTCAAGATGCAGGAATGGTAGAGTTTACGGTTTTTCTCATGATCGGTCGAAAAAAAAGTACTTAAAAAGGTCGAAGGTATTCCATCAGATGGTCCTGAATTAGACCTATATTTAATTATTCTTTTTCTTTTCTTCGAGTTTCCTTTTCATAATATCACCGAATGAACCAAGCGATGTCGGGGCTTTTTCAACATATTGCCGATAATCTTCTTCAGGCTCTTTTTTTTCTATCTTGCCCGATACATCCTCCTTTGATTCCATTGCAGGCACGGACAGGGATATCCTTTTTTGATCCCTGTCTATTGCGTCAATCCGGACTTCGATGGATTGGCCTACTTTTAGGGCATCACTGGGATGAGCGACTCTCCGGCCCTTTCCCAGTTTGGAGATATGGACAAGGCCATCGACTCCCCGTCCAATATTAACAAAGGCACCGAATGTCGTCAGACTCACAACGGTCCCCATATGAAAAGTCCCTCCGGGATATTTTGTCAATACCTCATTCCAGGGATCGGACAACGTCTCTTTCAGTGATAAACTAATACGGTTGTTTTCCCAATCCAGCTTGGTAATGGCGACATCCAGCATCTGGCCTATGGACAGATACTCCTTAATATCCTCCACCCGACTCCAATCGATTTCAGAGATCGGAAGAAGCCCCTGCAGCCCGCCAATATCCAGAAAAGCGCCAAAACTTCTGATGGAGACAACCGTTCCTTGTACAATCATCCCCTCGTGTAATGTGGCCTTCACCGCTTCTTCGTTTTTTTTCTTCTGTTCTTCCAAAATAGCTCTTCTGGACAGAACGATATTACGCCCCCACTCTCCATATTCAGTAATTCTGAAAGACAAGCGTTGGCCAATATAGTCTTGCGCATTCTCAACACGCTGGAGACCCATCTGGGAATACGGGCAGAATCCACGCATATCACCTGCCAGCCTGATCTCGAATCCTCCTTTAATCTCTTTATCTACAGCGCCCTCAATAGGAACCCCATCTCGCCAGACCTTTTCCATATAGATTCTCGCGGAATCTCCTGCCCCTATCCTGATCGTAAACAATTTCTCATTATGTTTTGATGAGAGAAAGTAGGCAGTTATAGAATCGCCTTCTTTTACAGAAAGATTGCCCTCTTCATCAGTCAATTCTTTTCTGTCAAGGTAACCTTCACTCTTCCCTCCCAGATCGAGGAATATCCAATCCTGGGCAATTTTAACGATGGCAGCTTCAACCTTCTGACCCGGCGTCAAAAAATCCCTTTGCACACGGGTATGCTCGAATAACTCCGCAAAACTCTCTTCTTCATTTGATTCGTTTCTGTTTTTTTCAATCATATTCCATTATTCTCATTCCTTTTAATTTATGCCATCATATATGACAGAATGCTCAATATTATACCCGGTAGAGACGTCTTTGACATATCAATAGGGCGTGGATTATAGTTTGTCTTTCTGTTTTTTTCAATTGTATAAAGTGTCATCCGGGGTCCGGGATAGTACACTTTTATTAATATTTATTTTTCTCGTGCGTATGGCCATGCCGCGATGCCGCCTTTCATCACTTTGACATTTGTCCATCTATCCCCTTCCACGACCAAAGCAGCTTCGTATCCCCTCAGTGAGGTTTTGCAATAGGAGATGATTTCCCTGTCCTTGTTCTGGGGTAATTTATTCAGGCGTTTTCTCAGGGCTCCAAGCGGTATCAGCGTTTCGCTAATTCCGAGTCGTGTCGCCTCATATTCATCGGGCCTCCTTACATCAAGAAGAAACGGCTTCTTATCCCCGGCCAGCTTTTACCTAACTTCTTTAGCAGAAACACCTTTTAATCTACCTTTCATTTTATTCTGCAGAATGTGCGCTGAAGTAATGAAGTGATCAATCGCTTGAGGGAAGGGCGGTGCATACGGCAGATCGAAATTGATAACCTGATCTACACTTATCCCTCCTTGAATCGCCATTGCCCATTGTGCGACCTGCTTGCTCACATTTCGCGGACCAATGCATTGTGCTCCAAGGCAATAAGGATTCATTGATAGCAAATTGGCAGGTAATATATACCATAGTTTTTTCTGGGGGTAGTCCAACATCTGCATGGGTTCCGACTTTGATAACAAATCACCCCTCAAGCCCGTTGAATATCAAATAATCCAATGAGCGGCATCAGTATGCGATGCGGCAGAGACTATCATCTCATGTGTCGTTTGCACAAATTTACAGAGGACCTTGCCCGGGCGGTCCTTTGGGGCATCGCTGTAAAGGGCGCACAGCGAAGCCGCAGTATTGAGAGTTTCCGAATCACCGCCGCGGGGAACCAGAACCGAAGGTCCGGGATATTCCGCCATGAACAAAAGTACGTCATCTTGTCCTGATAATCCCTCGATAGCAAGGTTGTCCTGCAGGTTTCTGCCAATAACAATCTTGGAACCGCCCGGAATCCGGAAATGTCTTCCGTGTTTCAGAAGCTCAATGTCCCGTGTGCCAGGATCCGGATAATAGCTGTACAGATCACGAAGCCGCCTCGAGAAATTGGGATCGGTTAAAAGGCATCCTCCTGCAGGTTTTGGATATTCCCCGATGCCCCACTGATCTGCCAGAAACATTTGCCGTTTTCTTCCACGGCCCTGAATATCAAGCAGCAGCTTGCGGTCTACTTTCCCTTCCAATTCCGGTTTGGTATCTGGAAGAAGGCGGGCACTCAGGGGCCGAAGAATACAATCTTCAAAACCGGACAGCTTCGCGACAATGTGGAGTGACTGTTTGTTTTGGGACATGGGCCGCTGACCCAAAACTTCACCGGTAAAGATAAAATCGGCCCCTGTGTCCTGCATCATCCTGCCTGCGGTGCGCAGCATCAGTGCATGGCAATCAATGCAGGGGTTCATGTTCTTTCCGAATCCATAACGCGGCGCCTTCATCATTCTCAGATGGTCAGTCGTGATATCTATCACTGTGAGTGGCAGGCCTATTTGTTTGGCGGCCATGCTTGCTTTTGCTGAACTAAAAAAAGGGGTCTCGAATGTAACACACTGTACTTCGATATCCTGATTCTGAATGACACGGACTGCAAGTGTGCTGTCCAATCCTCCTGAAAAGAGAGAGATGCCTGTGATCTTCAACGCCGATGGCCTCTTATATATCAATAATCTGTGCTGTCCAAGATAATCCGCAGGGTTCCACGCAGGTTCCTACTTTCAGCCCAGCTTGTTGGAAGTTTTGAATACTGATCTTCCATGCCCCGGGTGACAAGGAAGTGTCCACAACTTCCCGCAATCGAAGGGCATGATAAACCCCAGAGTCGGATCATACTGCGGACCTAAGATACTAAACTTTCAAACTCCCGTCTTTTCCGTAACATGATGTTTAATCAGGTTAACAGCGTCCTGAATAGCAGGAAAGACATTTTCCCGAAAGTCTCCTGCAACTACGACATACATTACATCATCACCTACTTTTAAAGTTCCCTCCCGCACTTCAGCAAGAGCTTCGATTATTCCCTGGCGATTTCGGATGGCTGCAAGGATGTCGTCCAATATCTGCCTGTTGACCCTCACCATCAACTCCGTTACAGGTCTGCCATTCCTTGAAGTTCCACGCACAACCCCGTTATGGCAGAGAATCATCCCAACTTCGTTATAGCGGGGATGTTTCTTGATCTTCTGTATAAGTTCTGCAATAGACATATATCAGCCTCTCCGCGTGATTTTTTCTGTCTATACGGTATCACATTATAATTTACCTATTAAATGTAAGCTTTGTACCTGACATATTCAAGATGAATTTTCCCGGCAGCGCCTTTTCGATCTCCATGACAGCTTTTCGACCTGTGCAGTGCGTGGGAACGATGTAGTCGGGGTTAATCTTGGCCAACTCCTCAATAGTCCGACCAATGATTCCTTCGAACAGAGGTCCTGAGAGATGAAAACCCCCGATGATCGCGTGAACCTTCTCCACCCCCGTCACCTCACGGGCATAATGGACTGTATTCACAATCCCTGCATGGGCGCAGCCCGAGAGGATAACCAGGCCTTTGGCTTCAAGATTCATTACTATCGAAGTGTCATCCTCAATGGGATCCCATTTCTCCAAACCACCCTCCTGACGGTAAGCGATAGGGAAGCCCTTTTCGAAATCCGTCTTTCTCGGTATTTCGCTCAGGTATAGGACATTGTCACCAAGCATAGCGTAGGGAGCAGTGGTTTCAACGACAGTCATGCCCATCCTTTCCACGTTATCCCGGGTGTATGGCGGAAAGAAAATCTTGAACTCCTCGGAAAACTTCAGATATCGGGGGGAGAGGAAGGCCACGGGGTGAACGACAAACTCCACACCCTTTCTACCAATGAGAGAGGTGAGCTTTTCAAAACCTCCCATATGATCGCTATGGCCGTGAGAAAGGGCCATGGCTTCAACCTTCGACAGGTCTGCTCCGAGTACCTTTGCATTATAGGCTGCCCCTTCTTCAGAAAAGCCAAAGTCAAAGAGCATCGTATGGGCCATCTCTTCGCGGGTTGTTGTGACCAAGGCAGAAAAGCCATGCTCAGAAAGCACTGAATTACGGATCATGCCATCTTTCAGAGAAACAGCACGGGTGACAATGGGTGTGTTGTCCATGGCAGTCATTTCAATGTAGTTATCCTGCAGAGTCAGGATCTCCACCTGGTCCAACAGGTTTAGTTTAACCTTTTGCATGCTATTGTTTTCCTTTCTAATCTTTATGGTTTATCAGGTTTTCTTTCGCCGGCCTGCCGCCGTCATAACGTCAAGGATTGTGGAGAGCCTGTCCTTAGGTTGATTTGACCGGAAGCGTGTCCATTCCTCTTCATTCATGGACGTCCGTAGCGCATCTTCGACGGGTACTCGTGACTGCCAGCATGATATCGCACGGGAACAGGGGAGGTCAACTGCTTCGAGCCGGCAGTATGCAAACCGTACCTCATGCCCCAGCTTGGGGCAACGGATCTCAAGCTCATCGAAGTGTTGATCATTTATCGTATCTTTACGTGATTTCATCAAGCCTTCATTAATGTCCGCATCCTCCCTCATGGGCGCGACAAGAGTTATTAACAGTAAGTTCTTGGAGTTTATTCTCGCTCAACATAGCAAGGTTTTCTTTTACTGTCGAAGCCTCCGCACCAAAAACCCTTATTCCGAGTGCATTTAATTTTATCAAAGCACCAGCACCGATGCCTCCAACAACCATTGCATCCACACTCTTTCCGTCAAGCGCCATAATTGGATTACATTGACCGTGGGCATGATGAAGATTCTTATTGTTTATGGTTAATACGTCTTTACCTTCGATGTCTACTACAATAAACACCAGCGCAGAGCCAAAATGATTATAAACTTTGCTCTGAATCCCTTCGTCAGTCTGAACTGCAAAACCTACTTTCATGAACTTTCTCCTTTTCATTATTATTTTTTACTAAATTCCGCGTTGACACTTACCACATCTTCTGCCAATCTCTCTGACATATCCTTTATCGTCCCCTGCCCTGTGAATATTGCCGCTTTTACAGGAAGGACAATCTTGGGGTCTCCCCGTACCATAGGGAATCTCCCAGGAATGTTGACAATCAGAACACGCAAACTTCCTCATAGAAGCCATCTCAATTACACCTCCTTCGATCTTCAATGCTTTGCCTTGAACCAAAGAATCTGCCACTTTTTTATGGGCCGATTCAATAATCCTCCCAAATGTTTGACGGGAGATACCCATACTTTTTGCTGCCTGTTCCTGATATAGACCCTCCAGATCAGAAAGCCTTATCGCTTCAAACTCATCAACCGTTAAGATGACCTCATCCAACATATGAAGAGGTATTCCTCTTGGTTTAAAGTAGTTGCTCCCCGGCATGAAATTGATTCGTCTACAGTTTTTTGGTCTTGCCATTGAAAGTAGCCTTTTTGTATTCAAAGATATTATAAGCATATGCCCATAACATGTCAAGCGCCATTTTGCTTTCTTAAAAATCTTCTAATAATATGATATTCCGTAACCATATAAAATTGGATTCTGTCACTTTTTCTCGTTTGAAATATTGTACGAATAGATAATATAGAAAAACAAGGAAGTACCACTCAGCTTTGCAAAAACATGCCCTCATCAGAGTCGATCAAACGGTGAGACGAAGCGTTAATTCAGATTTAAGAGATAAGCGAAGATTACTATAGTAAATATGGTAAAGCCGTCTCACCAAAGTATGGGTCGGATTATGGCCATAATCCTTTGTTAACCTGATCCATGCAGATACCTCCATTTCTAAGTGTTGTTGCGTGATTGTCTCCAGGCCGCATAACGATGCAGGCATCCCAGTGCATAGATGGCTTTGCGATTTGTCGGGTAGGAAGGAATTCCATAACCCTCCGCCAGGGTCATAATCTCACGGACACATTCTTCGGACGG
>JBEKJA010000150.1:0-6529 GCA_050011475.1 Syntrophales bacterium | reverse complement strand
CAATCTTCACGTTTTCCGCTTCCGGGCCTTTCTTACCTTGCATGACATCGAAACTCACACGCTGCCCTTCATGTAACGTCCTGAATCCATCTGTTTTAATGGACTCGTAATGAACATACACATCACCACCCTCATCCGTTTCGATGAATCCATGGCCTTTGTGTTCATTAAACCACTTGACTTTACCTTCTGACATAACTGGATTACTCCTTTATCATCTATTTTCACAGTCGGATTGCCACTTTGGCAGAATGAAGAAAACCACCAGAAGACAAAAACAGACATTCATCTCTATTTTGTAAGGTCATTAATCATAAAGTCGAATTAAGATTATGTATATATCCCCTTATGCTATGCTTTTAACGACCTCCTCCACCAGTTCCTGTTCAACTATATCTGAGTCTGGGTTCGAAGGATGCGTTTTTATATTAGCTTTCTGCTGTTTAGCCATTATGCGTTTTGAAGCCTTATCTATTTGTTTCTGCTGTCTTGCTTTTTCTTTCACCTGCTGTTTGCCAAAGTCGTACATGGACTTTCCCATTTTCAAGCTCCTATTTTGTCTTTCTTTCAAACGTTACAGAATATACTGAAAATAGAGACGCTCCAAGGCAGAATATCGTAATGGAACGCCTCTTTCCTTACCCAAGGTTTAATTAACTGAGTTTCACATTTTCTGCTGCAGGGCCTTTTTTACCCTGGACAACATCGAAGCTTACAGACTGGCCCTCAGTTAAAGTCTTGAAACCAGCGGCTTGAATGGCACTGTAATGGACGAAAACATCCCCACCATCATTCTTCTCGATAAATCCAAAACCTTTACTCTCGTTAAACCATTTTACTTTACCTTCTGACATAATTAGTCCCCTCCTTTCTTAGAATTTACCAAAAGTCGAATTACCAATATGACAGAAACAAAAAACCACCAAGACTCTAAAGAGCATAGTGGCCGCCTTTGCACTTCAAATTGTTATAACTCAACTTTAACTGTACCGCACTGACGTAAGACCATATCAAGGTACAGTGTATGTTGGAATCTTACTTTGCTGTTTACACAAAGTCAAGGCATATTGCATTATATTTCAATAATTTATTCACAAACCGATAAAGCGATCATCTGGTCGGCAATGATGCGTAACCAATATAGTACCTTCGCATGTAAAAATATATTTAGACATAGGAATTCGCATTTGAAATCTACTAAAGTAAAGAATATATTTGAGCTAACGTTTCAGGCAGTAACACTCAGCTTTACAAAAACATGCCCTCACCAAAGTCAATTTAACGGTTACTCCTACAAATCCTTCTTACCAATTAAGATTAGAGATGAAGATTACGAGTTGAAGTATACAATTCATTATCACGAGAAGTATACCTGCATTAAAAATGGCAGAACTCTAACTTAACATATGGTACAAGTACCGGGGGCAAGTCAAAATATTTTTCCTGAACCGTACTTGACTTTACGGGCATTGCCATATCAGGTCGTCATTATTTAGTTCTCCTACAAGTCCTCACCAACCTTACATTTCAAATGATGATTACTAATAGAAGTATATGTCTTAAAAGATTCATCTTAAATCGAAAACCCACAAATCCCGACAGCTAGCACGACAGCATTTTTTATTCCTTTATACACTACGATATAATGGGAGATAGCACCCATAAGTACGAAAAGATGAAATATCTCATGAAATCCTAATAGGCCATTTAGCTGCTTTGGTCTCTTTATTATATATATTGCTGCCCCTACAGTATAGAATATCCCGCCAAATAGGAGATAAACAATTAAATCAGAAGGCATTACATTTATGAGCTTTTTGATAGGTATGATAACAAGCCATCCCATGAAAACATAAATAGATGTATAAAGAATCCTGGGAGCGTTAAGATAAAAAAAACCTAAAGAAAAAACCCAGAAGGACAAGTAACCACTGGGTAATAAGTATGCCCCAAAGCATTGATCCGCTGAGGTATATATAGCAGATCGGTGTATATGTACCGGCTATCATGAAAAATATCGCAAGGTGGTCCAGCTTTCTCCTGATATTGACCTCATTCTCTTTTTGCTTGCAAGCGTGATAAAAAGAGCTCGCTGAGAAAGGAAATATTACGGACAATATATAAATAAGAGATACAGCTCTTAATTCAAAGGATCCCTTTGAAATGTGTATCAACTGAATCATACCTGCAAGGGCTGCTATTACCCCAAACATGTGAGTGCAAAAGGAAATCCACTCTTCTCTCCTTATTTTCATTTCATACTCCAATCATTTGAAAAGGGACGTCAATTAAGCATTCAAGATTGGGTAACGGAGAAGATAATAGTATCATGTGCCGTATTCCGCCCGTTCGATGAGTTCGAGCTGCATTTCACGTTTGAGTGTCACGAAATAGGCATTGTAGCCAGAGGTATAAAGAATCATAGCATACATCAATACTATTTCCCACCATGTCCAGAATTTGTGCTTCATGGATTACTCCTGACTGGGTGAGATATGGAAGGACTTTGTTATATTAATGCTGTATTTATTATAGCGCCGGGGTATATTACTAGTTAATGTGAATTAAATTTTTATTTAAAGGAGGTTTCTATGCCATCTACTGGTGAAATGTGTCAAACAGCGGGAATCTATATGGTACTTAATCATAACATCCTTCACCCTCAAGAAATTACAATGGTGGAAGGTATAACATTTCCACCTTGCTCCGAATGTAAACAAAAACTTGCATACCTCTTAAAAGAGAAAGCAAAACATTAATTCTTAGTACGAAAACATCAATTAAACTCACCAAGGAGCTTCCCGGACCTCCTATAGATCGAAATAACATCATCCTAGGAGATCCCCATCTTTTATAACCCCCTCAAGATCACCGAAGATTCTCCCTTTAACCAGGAGAAAATATACCAGATGGATCCGGAGACAAAGAGGCAGTTGGATCTGGAGAAGAAAAGATTATATGGGCGGAAATATCGTACGAAATAGAAAGAAAAAGTCATTTACGACGACAGCGCCCCCTGGTCAATGCTGAACGATATGAGGACTGTCTATCGAGAATTAGGGGGTCTCAAAAGGTTGAAGCAGTTGGTAAAAGAGAATGACACAACATTCGTTTTTTTATTGAAAGAGCTGATAAAGGTCGAGATTACCATAGCCCTGGCACAGTTAAAGGAGAAAGGCGTGGCCCCTGGCCAAAATGTATTGGTGATCATCAAGGGCCTGGAGGATGAGACGAAGCAGATTGGAATGGTGACCAACACGGACGTACAATAACACACGACCTTGCCTCTGACAATATAGAATGATAAAGAGCGAGACCATTAAAAAGTCTGTTCTCACGTTGTCCGGGGGTGAAAAAAGGTGAACGGATCTTATAATGACTTCGTGAGAACAGCTTTCACGTGCTCGAGGGCAAGGTGAAGATAAGTCTCATCCCATGCTTTAATGGGAGTGGAGGTTTCGAAGATTCTTTTCGGAAATCTGAGTTTGTCTAAAGAAAAGCCTTCTCTCGTTTTAAAACGGTATTTTTCTTGGTAGATATTCTGGCCAATTCTACCAATATCCTCCGGATTCAAATCGAAACCTGCGATGCGGAGGAGTTCTGGTAAACGTTCGGCTGTGTAAATCCCTCGGGCAAAGAAACAGACGACCAAACTGGAGAGAATCTGTCGCCATCTCTCTTCGCAAAGAAGTGTTTCAGCAAGATCTTCTGGATTCATCTGCGTTTTGATAAGTTTGCTCTGATCGACAGAATAACCGGCATTATCCAGATGGCTGTGCCTGAGTCCCATGAGCACACCAAGATGCGCCCCCGGACCTGTGTGGTACCCGGGCATTTCGTTTTTTCCCATCGCCAGGGCAAAGTCATCGCCACCGTAAAGAGAAGATGCATGTTCGACGCCGCGGGCAAGGGCTTTGTAGAACTCATTGGGTTGTTCCACGATCAACTGACAGGCATTGATGTATGACAGAGGATCGCCCCAGGAAAGAGTTATTCCCATCGTTTCCTTTTCGGAGATGAGTCCTCGTTTCTGTGCTTCCGTTGCCCAGGCAAGCACTACCCCGACCGTCATGGCATCCATTCCCCACGACTCAACTCGATCCATCAGTTTCAGAAAATCCACCGGATGCGTGATTCCCAGCATTGCTCCCAGTGCATAGATCGGTTCGTAGTCATAGGAGATCATAGTTGTTTTATAGAAATATGCCTCATCTTCGTAGGGTTCCCGCAGTGCTGCGATGTGGATGCAGCCTACAGGGCAGTGGGTACAGGCCAGTCGTCTTCCCAGGTAGTGTTCCGCAAATGCCTCACCTGACATTGCCTCCGCCTCATCGAGGGTCGCTTCCTGGAGGTTTCTTGTGGGAAGGCCAGCGAAGGTATTCAGGGGAAGGATGTTTTCTGCAGTTCCCAGGTCATGATATTTTTTCATGACAGGCGACTTTACAGCCGCATCGTATATTTCCTTGTAGATTTTCCTGTATTGTTTGTTGTCGACTACCGGAATCGCCGATTTCCCTAAAATTACAACAGCTTTTAGCTTTTTGCTGCCGAACACGGCTCCCAGTCCCATTCTCCCGAAGTGGCGGTATGTCTCCGTGGTGACACTGGCGTAAGATACAAGCCTCTCGCCTGCGTGGCCGATTCTCATGATCGTTCGCAGCCCCGCGCCTGGCTCGTTTTCTCTGATGATACGCCCAGAAGAGAAGCAATTCATCCCCCATAAAGAGGAGGCGTCGCGAAATTCAACCCGACCGCTGTGAATAGAAAGGTAAACGGGCAGGTCACTCGCACCTTTGATGACAATCGCTCCATATCCCGCCATGCGAATGGCCACAGCGCTTCTCCCGCCGCAGTGGCTCTCTCCCAGGTTGCCCGTATGGGGTGATTTAAACATGGAAACAGATTTTGAAGCGAGAGGGAAGAGGGCCGTGAGAGGGCCGACGGCAAAGATGATGGGGTTCTTCGGTGAGAGAGGATCGCAGTCGCGGGGACATTCCTCGTGAAGGAGCTTTATTGCGACGCCGGTTCCCCCTAAGTAGTTCTCGAAGAGTTCCGGCCTCTTCATGACTTCGAAGGTGCGGTTGGAGAGATCTATGTAAAGGATACTGGCAAGGGGATCATCCCTGAGCATGGCCTTTAACCTCCTTTTTCCGCATCCCCAGAACGCTGTGGGAACAGAACTCTACGCAGTAACCGCAGTGGATGCAAATCATCGGTTTGTTGGTTGTGTCGTCCCAGTGGATTGCTCCGATGAGGCAGGCCTCGCGGCAGTGGCCGCAGCCAATGCACTTTTTCATGTCGAGGCGAACGCCACCGCCTTCCCTCAGGAGAAGGGCATCAGTGGGGCATACTCTGGCACAGGGAGGATTATCACAGGCTCGGCACACAATGACGGTGAATCCCCGTTCCATGCCCCCTATTGACCGGACCCCAATGCAGGATTTTGTCAATCCGGCCACTTCCTGTCTCCGAGAGCAGGCGAACATACAACTCTGGCAACCTACACACCTTTCTGTTTCCAAAACGGCGAGTCTCATCGGCACACTTTTTCCCCCATTGCAAAGAAACTAATGGATACGTTGTGAACGAATCGGTCGCTACCCGCTAAGGGAATGATATCACTTCGGCAATTGAACATGTCCATGTTATGCGGCATAAGCAACCTTCGAGTGTTTGAAATAACTTCAGACGTATTCCGACCGCCTAAAGAGGGTTCTCATAAACATCATTTGAGATTTACGCAATCTTCCTTCCATAGACAATCCTCTGCACATGAATCTTTCGTACGAAAACATGGTGGATAGCCCTCATATATCTGAACATCACGGATGATATCCTCCTTTTTACGGCCAACCTTCGCATCAACACCCCATGTCTTTGCAATTTCGCAAATCTCTTGAAGTTTCATTTAGTTTTTCTCCTGATCAAACCTATTCCTAAAACCAATAACCCTTATAAACACAAAAACCCCACTTTCAGTTAAGAAACGGGGTCTCCATGATCAGTCTATAATACCCTCATGAAGGGTTTAAAGGTCTGCGACTTTTATTTGATCACCATATGTCTACATTTTTATTACATCACGATTTTCATAAGAAATCTACAATGAAAATGAAATTTGTCTGCTAACTGCTTTCAGGAAGGAAGTATTTTACTGACTACACGAAGCGGTGATATGATTCTGAATGTTATATATGGATTACCAATTGTAACGTTGTGCAATAATATCTATTGATTTTGTATATTGTAGGCGTAAAATATAATCATATAAATTGATTGGCCTTTTTCAATACGGAATATTTCTCACTTCCAATATGGGGAAGCGGAATGTGAAGTATTCGGTATAGTTTCTTACGAGTTTAAAGTGATGTTATCTGGGAAATGTCGGTTAACAATAATTAAACTTAAAATTGTAAGAAGCACGTAAACTGTCCGGGTTTGTAGCACATAATCTGTCCGGTTTAGAATGGTCACCTGGGAGGTGGCCAATGAGACGGACAGAGTTGCTACAGGAGATCCGGAAGATGAG
>JBEKJA010000149.1:0-6533 GCA_050011475.1 Syntrophales bacterium | reverse complement strand
TGCCAGTTTCTATGTTCAGGAACAGGAGCTTTTAGAGGCTTACAATCCTATAGGACCTGTTGCCCCGGGTTATGAGCCGGAAAACTGGATGAATCTCGTACCCAGATTTCAACTGATCAATGGCGATTTTGATCTCAGAGATGGGATAAAGCTTATTCATGTTCCGGGTCATACGGCAGGTCTCCAGGCGATTTCCGTCAACACCACTAAAGGTCGAGCTATCATGTTCAGTGATAGCTGTTATCTGTATGCCGGACTGGCCAAACGCTTCCCCACGCAGTTCTTTGAACTTATGGGCAAAGCTTCCAAGGCCGCTAAGGAACCTGTAAACCTTTCAGACCCCGAAGTGGTAAGAACTATAGATAGGATCTTTAATGGCCGTTACGGCGGCTATTTTGGACCGAACATTATCAATCCGGGTGAAAACATGCGCCAAATGCACAAATTGAACCTTATGGCCGAGATCGTGGTTCCTGGCCATGATCCCATGCTCGTGGATATGAAGGTCATCCCGGATGACTATCACCTGGAAGGAAAATAAAAAATCTCCAGATAAGGTGAAGAAGAACCAGACTATTATAAATTTGAAGAATGCAAAGGGAAAGAAATGAAACACTTACACTGTACTGATGTAACAAGCTTCGATGCCCATGCTTTGGGATTGGAAAGCACTGAAAAAATGAAGATCAGGCTTCTGTCTGAGGATTCTGTATGGATTGAGCTTGAGCCGGGCGGTTATACGCCTGATCATAAACATGATGACAAAGAACGGATGGTGGTTATGTCGGGAAAGGGCATAATCAAGCTGGGAGACAATCGAACAGAGATTCAACCCGATGACTTTATCGAAGTTGCCAATGAAGATCATCAAATTATCAATACCGGCAAGGATCTGTTGGCGTTTATGTGTTTCAGAAATCAGCGTTGATAGTCGGTCGGGGAGCAGTCTTATCGGTATAAGCGTAAGGATCATGAAAGCTAAGTGGTCAATCGTCCGCAAAATTAGACTGCCACTGGATGAGGACATTAATGCCAGCGTCACCCTGGGCCGGCCAACTGAAGATGAGAATGATGTAAAGACCAGTGAAAGGAGAAGATAGTTCCCCGTCATTTCAAAGCGTGATGATAGCGGAGACTGCCGGAAATAATCCTAAGGAGGATAAAATGAAACACGTACGCTATAAGGACGTTGAAAGCTATGAATCCTCGGTTTTTGGATTTAAAGGCGCTGAAAAATGGACGTTAAAGCTTTTATCTGACAATTCTATATTGAATGAACTTGGACCTGGTGGTTATACGCCAGCTGAACATATACATGATGAAAATATAGAACGGGGTGTGGTCCTTTCAGGGAGGGGAATTATCATACATGGAGACAAGCGAATAGAGATTCAACCCAATGAGTTCTTCGAAATTGTCGAAGGAAATCATCAATACATCAACACCGGCAATGAACCATTGGTGTTTGTGTGTTTCAGATATCCGCGTTGATGTCAGGATTGCGTATGTGCCGTATCGATAAAAGGCTTTTCATATGCAAGCTGAACCTGATGGCCGATATAGTCATACCTGCACACGACGTGGAGCTACTGCGCATGAATGTCATACCCGACAAATATGACATAGAGAAGCTGTGAAACATAGCGTAAGAAAGGAGATCAATATGAGCATGCTGAAATTGGGACCGATACGGCAGGTGGCTTACGTCACGAATGACATCGAAAAGGCCATGAAAGAATGGGTTAACATAGGTGTAGGCCCCTGGTTTTATATCGAGAAGGTTCCGGTAGAAAACTATCAGTACAAGGGCAAGCCTTACGACCTGAATATGTCGGTTGCCTTGAGCAATTCAGGGGATATTCAGATAGAAATTATCCAGCAGAGGAACGACGCCCCGTCGTTATACCTCGATTATCCCCAGACTGCAGGGGGCGGCATACATCACGTATCGCATTGGTTGGAAAGCGCGGACTATGACGAGAAAATCAAACTGCTTCTTAATCTTGGATACATCATCGGCCATTCAGGAAGTATAGGACCAAGTGGCCGCTTCGCCTATTTTATAAATGATAAACTTCCGGGTGCAATCCTTGAAGTTTCTGAGATGAGCGGTTTCAAGGGTGAATATTTCAAAGCTATTGCCGATATCTGCACAAAATGGGATGGTTCTGATCCCATCCGGCGCTGATCGGTTTGTACTGATTGGGCGGCGTTTATCAGAAGGAGCGAGCTACGTTATCAATTTAATCGATTATTCTTAATGAAAGGAGAGACACTAATGAAAGAGTACAAGATCAAACCTTTGTTCACTGGTAATTTTTTAATGGATTGGGGCAATATCCTCGCACCCTTGTGCCAGGGGTATTTCGCTCAAGTTCCCATCTTCATGTTTTTGATTGAAGGGAATGGGGAACAGATTATTGTCGATGGCAGTTTCGATCCCGCTACCGTGCCCGAGTGCATCTTCCATCCCCAGCCGCGGAAGCCCGAAGATGAAATTCCCGCAGTGCTCAAGCGCAATGGGGTCGATCCGCTGAAGATCAAAACGGTCATTGTGAGCCACCTGCACCATGACCACACCGGCAACTTAAGGCTGTTCAAAAACGCCAGGTTTATCCTTCAGGAAGCTGAATTGCTGGAGTCCACCTATCCGGTCGGTTCGCAGGCGGTCGGTGTTGCCCATAAAGACTGGGTTGACCTGGTCCCCAAATTCGTGCTGATCAACGGCGATTTGAATCTCCGGGAGGGCATCGATCTCATTTTTTCACCCGGCCACACGCCCGGTCATCAGGCGGTCATGGTAAATACAAGCAAGGGCAGGGCGATGCTCATGGGAGATTCGCTCTATATGTTAGGCGGCTTGTCCAAACGATTTCCTAAACTGTTCCTTGAATTAATTGAAAAGAGCGCCTCAGTAAAAACCGAACATAGCTTGGATTATAGCTCGCCGGCGGTGCAAGCAGAACTTCTAAAGATCTCCAATGCGCGTTTTGGGGGCTACTACGGACCGTGTATTTTGAATCCCGGGCAGAATATGCAGTCCTTGCAAAAACTGGATCTGATGGCCGACATGATCGTTACCAGTCACGATCCACTCATGCACAACATGAAAGTGATCCCCGACGATTATAACCTGTTCGACCAAGAAGTGCGTTAAGCGCAACTAAAAAAAGCCGTCTGGGATCGATTCAGTCCTTCCATCGGCAGGGTCCTGTAATACTGACGAAAACAAAAAGTATTGAAATAGGAACCTGAATCTACAACGATTTCTGGGTTAAGCATTTCTCATATTGTTTAACCCAGAAATTTCTCCATTCCCAGTTCTTGGTATTCGAGCAAGGATTCATAAGCATAAGCAAGGTCGTCTTTAGTTTTAATGTTTCTCAAAATTTCCACAAAGGCTTGAATAAAGTTTGCCATTATAATTCGTAAGATACCATTTTTTATCTTATCATTTAAAAAATTCTGCCTACCCAGGGTTTTGAGATATTCATAGATGTTACTGATCAACATATCTCTTATTCTATCCTTCAAATTTTCATATTTTGTTCCCCTGCTTTTATCGATCGCCACTATTAATTGCATTTTATGTGTAATAAAAAATTCAACCAGTTGAGAATCCACAAGTTTCATTGCGTTAGTTAATCTTGCTTTATTGATACTCATGCCATCTAGCGCTGATAATCTGGATTTAATAAGAGATAACATCTCTTTGATGATGTCCTGGGGAATGACGGAGTAAAATAGTTCATCCTTGCTATGATAGTAACGATATATGCCGCCCGTCGCAATACCCGCTTCTTTAGCAATATTCGACATAGTGGCATGTTTATAACCGTTTTTGTAGAATTGTATCAACGCTGCATTATCAATCTTCTTCTTAATTTTTTCTTTTAGTATCTGCGTCATAAGGTAATCCTCTAGTTATAATCTTCGGATTAATTATTTTATATGTATCAACCAACTCATTATTTCAAGTTATTTCTACCCCAAAGATTTTCTTATAATATGATTTAACGTCATCAACATTGTGTACTACAATTCCTATCTGACTTACTGCATGCGTGTATGCATCACTATGTCAAATATATAACAAGCATTTATGCCTATGAAAAATATTCTTGACTTATAAGATAAATGTGAATAAACAATTCACCATTAAACGCGAATATATCATTCCCTATTCATTCAGGATTGTCAAGAAAAACTTATAGGGATTACGTTGAAACGGACAAGTTTGACGAGCAAAGGAACTACCCGCCTGGTGGAGACATCACCGATCGGTGATGTCTCCCCGTTTTGCAAAAGGGAGAAGAGCCTCGGAGACGACTACCATGAAGGCAGTACATTTAATTGAATACGGACCGCCCGAGAACCTGAAGCTTGTAGAGGTGCCCATACCCAAACCCGCGGAGAATGAAGTTCTCATCAAAGTCAAGGCTTCCAGCGTCATCTTTGCCGACATTTTGATGCGAAAAGGCGACTATCCTGCATTGCCAGCTTCTCTGCCGTTTGTTCCCGGCAGGGAAGTCGCTGGAATTGTTGAGCAGGTGGGGGAAAATGCCACATCCATCGAGCCCGGTATGCGTGTGATGGGCCAAATGCATACCGGCGGCTATGCCGAATACGCCAAAACATCCATGGATCAGGTCTTCGTCCTGCCTGACAGGGTGACTTATTTTCAGGGGCTCGTGTATTTCGCCAATCTGCGAGTAGCCTATATGGTCTATAATGTGTTTGGTAAGGTTCAACCCAATGACGCGATTCTCGTGCACGCTGCGTCAGGTGGTGTCGGATCGCTCATAACACAAATAGCCAAGAGGCGGGGAAACAATGTGGTTATTGCTCTGTCCAGCTCTGATGAGAAGCTTGAATATTGCCGGGCCAACGGAGCGGATTATCTTATAAACTATAAAACCACTGATTACGTGAAAGAAGTCTTGCGGATTACGGATGGCAATGGAGTGGATGTATCCCTGAACAGCATAGGAGGTACGACTCTCGAAACGGATCCTGACGCCATCAAACCTTTAGGCCGATGGGTGATTTACGGCTATGCTGCCGGCAAAGGTCTGATCGATCCATACAAGCACATGCTCAAATCGTTGACCATCACCGCTTCTTCAATCTATACATACTTCTTCAGGGAGGAGTACCAACAGGCAATGGATTTTTTGAAAGACTGGTTGAATACTGAGGATAACCTTCTTTCGGTCACAAAAACATTTCGAATTGAAGAGATCGTTCAGGCGCATCACTGGTTCGAAGATCAGCATTCTATCGGCAAAATCGCCCTGGTGATGGAGGACTGAAGGGGCTGCTACTTCGACAAGGAGTCCAATTATACTCCATAGCTTGCAATGAGGATGAAAATACATAAAGGGTGCCTCTGGTGAGGTAACCCCATGAAGGTCTATGATGTCCATTTAAATAGAATCCATTTGGAAAGGAGCTTACGAACATGAGTCGTATTTTTGGAAAAGTCAGACAGATGGGGTATGTTGTCCGTGATATCGAAGCGGCTATGAAGCATTGGGTTGAAGTCCTGGGTGTAGGCCCCTGGGTCTACACGAAGAAAATCATTACGACTGACTTTCGTTATCATGGAAAACCTTATGATCTGGATATGAGCATCGCTTTAGCCAATTCGGGTGATATTCAGATTGAACTTATTCAACAACGTAGTGATACACCGTCCATGTATCGTGATTTTCTCCAGGCGCATGGGGAAGGCTTCCATCATATGTCGGCCTGGACGACAGACATTAATGGGGAAGTAGAGCGCCTGCTTAAAATGGGTTATAAAATTGGACAGGAGGGCGTCATCTCTGAAAATCGGTTCGTCTACTTTGATACTGAAGGTTCGCACCCGTGTACAGTATATGAGATTTATGATGTGGGCAATGGAATGATCGAAACTTTCGATCAGCTTCGAGAAACAGCAGAAGTCTGGGATGGAAACGACGCCATTTGCAGAGTGGACCCTGATGATGATACAGAATTATAAATAAGGCTTAGGTACCACCGAAAGTAGCACAAAATAAAGGGGCTGAGCGGAATGGGTGGCATCAGGTAAGAAAGATCTGCCGGAGATTATTTTCCGCACAGTTCGTTGACAATCCACAAATGAATGAATTTATATTAAATAGATCTATAATGGATGAAGCCATGTCTTATTATTCCACTATATCAGAAAAAAGCAGAAAAATTAGTCTTTCATTAGAATCAGCAACAAGAGATCAATTATCTGCATTTAACAGTCTTTTTAAATATGAGGGCCTTAGCATAAGGGCTGCAATTATTTTGGAATTAGCTTTTGATGATATTTCCCCCGAAAGTGAAGATCGTGTTAAACACATTCTTATAAGCAATCTTCGTGAACTTTGGGACTTTGGTTTGTTTGTATTAAGCGATAAGACTTTGACTTTAGATGATCTTGAAAGAATGACAGAGCCGGTCTGGGAAAACTGGACAGTGACATAAGTGGCAAAGCTGCTCTATAATGACACAGAAAGGAGCAGTAACTATGGCAA
>JBEKJA010000148.1:0-6536 GCA_050011475.1 Syntrophales bacterium | reverse complement strand
GGGGAAACCATGGCGCACGTCAGGTATCTGGAATCCAAAGGCAAGGTGCGGCGCAGGAGCCAGAATGGCATAATAAAATACGAACTGGCTTGAGTGCAAGGATAGACCTTCTAATTTAACTCACCATATTTACATATCTTTTGTTTATATGTCATTATTTCTGACACTCTGCCAAAAGAAACAGGCGATATAACTCAGGGAGTGGATATAGCATGTTTCCATTGGTAATCGATAAACTTTAACAGCCTTGATTCTGTTTGTTGGTAGGAGACATCTGCAATTTTACCGATAAAGAATTTTAAAATTCAAGACCGTGTCAAACTGAATGCTTTCTTCCTGAAATGTTGCTTTTCTTATTTTCCCCATTCACACAACATTTCAAATGGAAATAATCAAAATACTGCTTAACTCTAATTCAAAATATGGTACAAGTATATAGGGTAGGTCACCCTGCTATTTGGTAAATATGGCAAACGTTTCTATGTCTTCTACAGATAGAATCCCTTCACAAGAGGAATGTGATGAACTCATGGCAAAATATTGCATGTTGCCAAACATCATTGCCCATTCTCGACAGGTGATGCGTGTATCCCTAGTGATAACAGACAACCTCAAAAACGGTGTGTCCATAAACAGGAATCTGGTTATAGCTGCGGCGCTTCTTCATGACATAACCAAGACGAGATCACTGGAAACAAGAGAACCGCATGATCAATCCGGTGGAGAGCTTTTGCGAGAGTTAGGATTCGTGCGCATCGGCGAGATTGTGAAGCAGCATGTAATTCTTCTGGATTTTAATCCGCAAGAAAAATTGGAGGAGCGAGAGATAATAAACTACGCCGATAAGAGAGTGATGCACGACAGGATCGTAAGCCTCTCGGAACGAGTGGAAGATCTCATTCAACGTTACTGCATTACCGAAGAGATAAAGAACCTCATTCGGCAGAACGAAAGTAATGCCTACGCCATTGAAAAGAAGATCGCAGGTTCCATGACAGTTGACTTGGATAGTGCTATCCAAAGAATCCAGAGTGAAAAGTAGCATGGGGGGATAGATCTGTTTGTATTTTATCACGGCTTCATCTTTCAGTTAAATCACTGTCTGGGCGTTACAAAGAGAGCCAAATACAATGATAGATGCGGGGAAAAATCAATTCTAAACATTTTCATGATTCTGTCCCCATGGATAATCCTGCATTATTGTACAATCAAAAGGTGCGTTGTCACATCAATCCCCGATTAACCTTTGTTTAAGCAACGTATATCTCTTCTCCGGTTTGTTATTCTTTACGGCAATCGCCATCGCTTTCTTGGTTCCCACAACTACGACGAGTTTCTTCCCTCTGGTCACTCCAGTGTAAAGCAAATTCCTCTGAAGCATTACATAATGTTTGGTAAGAATCGGGATTACCACTGCCGGGTATTCAGAACCTTGAGATTTATGGATAGATACAGCATAGGCATGGACAAGTTCATCGAGATCCGAATAGTCGTAGACGATCTCTCGGTCATCAATGATCACGTTGACTTCTTTTGCCTCTTCATCAATGGAGCAGATCCGTCCAATGTCGCCATTATAGACCTCTTTTTCATAGTTGTTCACAATCTGCATAACCTTGTCGTTGACCCTAAAAAGGCGACCACCTCGGAAAACTCCTTCCTCTCCGGGATTCAATGCTTTTTGAAGCTCGATATTCAGATTGCCGGTGCCGACTGTTCCCCTATGCATGGGGGTGAGCACCTGGATGTCATTGACGGAATCGAATCCGAATCGTTTCGGAATCCTTTGTCTGACAAGGTTGATGACCATATCCAATACCTTCTCTGGATCTTTCTGCTCAATAAAATAGAAGTCATCCACCTTATCCTGATTGGACTTCAGGTTGGGAATGATGCCTTCATTAATTTTATGGGCATTGACGATAATGGAGCTTTCCCTTGCCTGTCGAAAAATCTCATTTAACTGTACCACAGGCGAAATACCTGAATCAATGATGTCCTTAAGAACATTACCGGCACCGACAGAGGGAAGCTGGTTCACATCTCCGACCATGATGAACGTGGCTGTAACAGGGATTGCTTTTAAAAGGTGGTGCATGAGGAGTGTGTCAATCATGGAGGCTTCATCAATGATCAGGAGATCACAATCAAGAGGGGATTCCTCGTTCTTCTGAAATCCACCCTTCCGCATGTTGTATTCGAGCAATCGATGGATGGTCTTGGATTCGTGACCGGTCGTTTCAGACATCCTTTTAGCCGCTCGACCTGTAGGAGCAGCGAGCATGATATTGGTTTTAATTGCTGAAAAGATTTTCAGAATGGCATTGATAATTGTCGTTTTCCCTGTTCCTGGACCGCCGGTAATGATCATTGCCTTATTTTCTGCGGCCCGTTGGACAGCTTCAATTTGTTTATCGGCAAGAGTAATGGAGAGTTTCTCCTGGACCCATTGGATGGCCTTTTCCGAATCAATTTTTCTTATGGCTTGGGGAGTGTTCACAAGCGTCTTAAGACAAATGGAAAGATTCTTTTCCGCGATATGATACCCGGTCAGATAGACCGCTTTATTATTCTCCTGGAATTCCGCAATATCCTGCTTGATGTCCTCAATGACAATATGCTTGTCAGTGGCAACAGTGCTAATCGCCTTGACAATGATCTCCCGATCAATATCGAGCATCTCCTTGCATTTTTCTATTAGCGGATCATATGGGTAATAAACATGCCCTTCGTCGGTCAGTTCATGTAGGACATAAAGGACGCCCACAGCTGCTCTCAGTTCCGAATCTTTGGCGAATCCCATTTTTTCTGCAATCTTGTCAGCGGTGATAAAACCGATGCCAAAAATATCAGTTGCTAAGCGATAGGGGTTCTCCTGGACAATCTTGATGGCTTCATTGCCATATTGCTTGTAGATCTTTGCCGCATAGCCTGAACTGACACCATGGGACTGAAGAAAGATCATGACAGTTCGGATTTCCTTCTGCTCTTCCCATGCATTTCGGATCATGCCGATACGCTTTTGACCAATACCCTCGATATCAACCAGCCTATCAATTTTGTTCTCAATGACATCAAGGGTCTTCTCTTTGAACATTTTAACGATCCGCTTAGCCATGACTGGACCGATACCCTTGACAAGCCCTGATCCGAGGTACTTTTCAATACCATAAACACTGGCAGGAGTGGTCGTCTGGCAGAAGACGATCTTAAACTGTTCGCCGTATTTTGGATGATTACCCCACTCGCCCTTCATTTTGATGATTTCGCCAGGAGTGGGGTTGACAATACTCCCGATGATCGTTACCAGCTTTCGCCGACCATGGACCTTTATCTTGGCAACGGTATAGCCTGTTTCCTCGTTGGTGTAAGCGATTCTCTCGATTTGACCTTGGAGGTCAGCAAGATTATCGGTAGGCATTGATTTGAAGATTAGTTGGTATTGTGATGTATGAAAGCATTGCAGGCATGTGCGACCTCTATTCTGGTGCGGTAGAATCCTTTATCGGGTATTCTGATCTGGTTCTATTTATCTTTATCCTTCGCTTTACCAAATGGCAAAAACATAGAAAACTGTTTCATTAACACTGTCATCTCATTCAAAAAGTGCTTCTGAATTTCACCGACCATATTGGAATAAACATTACCGTCCAGGGTCCCTTCGAATTCTTGTGACTTGTATTTGCCATTCTCGAAGCTCTTCTCCCTCGATTTTATCCGGGTCTTGCCGCCATAAGAAGAAACTTCTTTATAGGAATACCGAAAACTTATAAATGGAGGTGCATTTTGGACCGGATCAAGAATTTCGACTTCATGCTTTGCAGGACGTTTCACGATTTCATTTCTGTCTTTTTTCAAAAGATCTTTCACCCTCTGTTTCCTTTATAGATGTATATACTCTTTTACCCACTCTATACTGGCGGAGAAACAATTGCAACATTTTCAAGATTACCTGCTCTGATAGGGGTGCCTGGGGGCTTATGGGGGCATGTGTCTCGTAATTTAATTTTCTCAACCTATTGTTTATCTCAGAGGATGTCTCTATTACTTCCTGTAATCGTTTGACACTGCCATTTTTGATTAATACAAGCTTTCAAACCGTAATAAATAAAATGGCAGAACTTTAACTTAACATGTGGTACAAGTATCGAGGGCAAATCAATGGAGGAGGTGCCATTATGGGCTACGATGCACTGTTTGAACTAATCAGGATCGGGGAGGTAAAAATCAAGAATCGAATAGCCATGGCGCCTATGAACATGATCTGCTCGAATCCGGGCGGATATAATTCGGAGCTGTTTATATTAATAACTGGATGAAGCATAAAGATCATTCAGAGTAGTATAAAGGGAGATAAATAAAATCTTATTTGATGATCCTCTGTTAAAATATAAAGCTGGCATCAATTTCATATTGAATGGCAAAATGGAAAAAGAACTCACAAATAAATACCGGCTATTTCTAAAAGACAACATTCGCAAGGTCCTAGACTTTTCTAAAACTGATCAGAATAGAGGAATTGCGCCTCCTCCTATTGAAAAACCTTATCAAAAGGAGGCCAAACGAATTGACCTTCCCAAATATGACCAATTAAAAGACATCGGTAAAATTGATCTTAAATCTGCTATAAGGAACCGCGAAAGCTGCAGGTCCTATAGTAATAAGCCTGTTTCAATTGAAGAACTGTCTTTCCTTTTGTGGGCTACCCAGGGTATAAAACAGAAACTTGATGCTGGGCATGCATTAAGAACGGTTCCTTCTGCTGGATGCCGCCATGCACTTGAAACGTACCTCTGTGTTTTGAATATCCAGGGATTGGATCAGGGAATCTACCGTTATCTTCCTCTTGAGCATCAACTTCTGTTTGAATTTACAGAGGAGAACTTGCATAGAAAGATTGTTCAAGCTGTTCTTGGTCAACCATATCCAGGAGAAGCAGCCGCTACCTTTATCTGGACATCCATTCCGTACAGAATGGAATGGCGCTATGGAATTGCTGCCCATAAGGTGATTGCGATTGATGTTGGTCATGTCTGTCAAAATCTATATCTTGCCTGTGAAGCAATAGGTGCAGGCACTTGTGCTATAGCCGCTTATGACCAGGAAGGAATCGATAAACTTCTCAGGCTTGACGGACATGATGAATTCACGATTTATCTTGCCTCGGTGGGTAGGAAACAGTGATAAGGAAAGTATACGAATAATTTAATCGAGATCAAGAAAAGAGCCGCGACCGGAAATTGTAGTGAGGAATATATCCACTGGCGTATTACAGAGGTGGAAAAGTTGAGGGTTATAAACTATGAAGGAACGCAGGCTCGCTGCTCGGATAAGAACTTCAATTGCAGTTGACTATTGGGAGTTGTTTAAGACCGATGTATTGGGAGGGGTCGAAAAAGCAACTATTGTCGAGCTTTCATTGGGTGGTTGCCGTTTGTTCGTTTCCAAGGAGCCCACACTTAATATCAACAGCAGAATTGTATTGTTATTTATGTTAGATAACGATAACCACACCAAGATTGAGAGGGAAGCATTGGTTTGCAATGTTAGAGGGAATTATATAGGTTGTAAATTTACTCCACAACCCCAGGGCTCTGAACCTGACTTTATATCCTATATTAACGCTCACTTGTTACAAAATATTGGTGGAAAGATGCAGGATAAGAAAGAGTTATAAGTTGGTAGAGTAATAATTACTGGTTGAAATCCTATGCATTCCTCAATATTTGTCAGATGAGGACTTCGGGAAGTACCACTTTCAAATCGAAATAACGACAGTAGTATACCGTCAACCTCCCTTCAAAGTATCCCTCAATAGGTTGAGGTTCCACCACATATTGAGGGTAGATGAATCATTTCATACTTTTCTGCTCTTCTCTCGTATTAATCTAACCATCTGTTCTTAAAGGACAAATAAAAATTTATGATTTTCCATCGGCTATTGGCATGCCATTTGCTGTTATTTTTATGATCTTGGTAATCATACGAATGGAAGTCCTTTCTGAGAAGCGCATGGAGCTATCACAGACGATTGCTCCACTGTCCGGTTCCATAAGGATGGAGAAGGGATACCTGAAGTGGGAATGAGCCATCAGGAAGGAGGATTACATGTTGTGGATGATTGCCGCACTACTCATGATTCTAGGGCTGGTGACCGGCTTTACGATGGGTGTCTTTATTCATATACTACTGGTCGTTACCTTTATGATTGTGCTGGTCAGCGTCATTCAGAAACGGAGACCCGTTTAGAAAAGAGGATCCTTATGTTGAAAATGTTGAAAATAACTTTTTGCAGCGTTCCAGTAAAAGAGCACAATGTGGAGACCACGATGCATCCGCAACGTAGCTCAAACCTGATTGACTTAATAACACCAAATCAAATCAATCCGCAAAGGATGCGGCCTGATCGAGCCAGACATTTTCTTAAGCAAGCGTTGTTCGCCGCACTTCTCAGTGTTGCGTGTGTCGTGCCGGTCATGGCCGCACCGATCCAGCTGCCAGCGATTGTTGAGCCTGCCAGCCAAGAGCATCACGTC
>JBEKJA010000147.1:0-7916 GCA_050011475.1 Syntrophales bacterium | reverse complement strand
GCTTCAACCTTCGACAGGTCTGCTCCGAGTACCTTTGCATTATAGGCTGCCCCTTCTTCAGAAAAGCCAAAGTCAAAGAGCATCGTATGGGCCATCTCTTCGCGGGTCGTTATGACCAAGGCAGAAAAGCCATGCTCAGAAAGCACGGAATTACGGATCATGCCATCCTTCAGAGCAACAGCACGGGTAACAATGGACGTGTTGTCCATGGCAGTCATCTCAATGTAGTTATCCTGCAGAGTCAGGATCTCCACCCGGTCCAACAGGTTTAGTTTAACCTTTTTCATGCGATAGCTTTCCTTTCTAATATTGATTTCAAATGATGCTTAATGTCCGTATCCTCCTTGATGAGCTCTGCAGGCATTATGAACGGTAAGCTCCGGCAGTTTATTCTCGTTCACTAAAACGCTGTTCTCTTTTACTGTTGGAGCTTCCACACCGGGGACCCTTATTCTGAGTGCATTTAATTTTTTCAAAGCACCAGCACCTATGCCTCCAACAACCATTGCATCCAAACTCTTTCCGTCAAGAGCCATAATTGGATTACATTGACCGTGAACATGATGAAGATTCTAATTGTTAATACTTCCTTTCCTTCAATGTCTACAATAATAAACACCGGCGCAGAGCCAAAATGGTCATAAACTCTGCTCTGAATCCCTTCGTCAGCCTGAACTGCAAAACCTACTTTAATGAACTTTCTCCTTTGCCCTGTGAATATTGCTGCTTTTGCAGGAAGGACAATCCTGTGGTCTCCCTGTTCCAAAGGGAATCTCCCAGGAATGTTGACAATCAACACATGTGAACATTCTCATGGAAGCCACTTCAACTACACCTCCTTCAATCTTTAATGCTTTGCCTTGAACCAAAGATTCTGCCACCTTTTTATGGGCCGATTCAATTATCCTCCCGAATGTCTGACGGGAGATACCCATATTTTTTGCCGCCTGCTCCTGATACAGACCTTCCAGATCAGAAAGCCTTATCGCTTCAAACTCGTCCACCGTTAAGATGATCTCTTCCAGCATATGAAGCGCGATGCCTCTCGGCTTGAAATAATTGCTTCCGGGGATGAAGTGAATTCGCCTGCAATTTTTTGGCCTCACCATTCAAATATCCCTTTCTGTATGGAAATAATTATAAGCATATGCTCATAACATATCAAGCGCAAATTAATCTCCATGGGTTTTTACCCGGTTATGGATCATAATTTAATTATTGATGACGAGGGCTTGGAGTAATATTTTCCGGGTATCTAAGAATGATGCTCAGCAGCAGTGCAACCACAGGAAGTACCATGACGGAGTTGAGAGCGACAGGTACGCCATAATGGTCGGCTACAACCCCCAATAATGTGACGCAAACTCCCCCGGCTCCGATGGCAAGTCCAACAATAAGCCCCGAGGCTATGCCAAGATTCTTCGGCATAAGATGCTGCGCCATAACGATGGTTACGGTGAAGGTTGAGCCAATCAGCGCTCCCAGAATTCCAAGTACCGCAAACATCAATAAGCCTTTTGCAAAGAAAAATAAGGGAGAAACCAGGGTAGCGAGAAGCATTGAAAGAACGAGAAAACGCTTGTGCCCCCATTTATCCGCCAGGGGAGCCAAAGCCAGGGTCCCGAAAACGCTGCTTATCAGCAGGGTAAACACAAGCTGACCGGCATACAGTGGATCGCCATGTAGATAATTGATATAGTAAAAGGGGATGTAACTCATCAATCCCATCTGCATCCATGATCGTACCATTACGAAAGCAATAATAAGCGAAAGAGAGAGATAAGCTTCTTTGATTCGCTTATCTGGTATATCCTGCTTCAATTTCTCCTCTAAACTGCCCTGAGGCAGAGTTACAGTATGCCAGTATAAGAAAATCAGGATCATGAATATGAGAGATGGCATGATCATCAGGTACAAAGAAGGAAAACCGATATATTTGATGACATAGATCGAAATCAACGGCCCAAGAGCAAATCCGAGATTTCCTCCGACTGAAAAGATCGTCATTCCGGTAACCCGCTTATCTCCAGTGAAATAAGAGGCGGTCTTATAGCCTTCCGGATGATAGGAGGCTACACCCAGTCCACTAAGGATGACCAATACCAAAACCATTATGTAGCTTGAAGGCAGAGCCAATAGAGACAGTCCTGCACCGGCACACAGGCACCCCACGGGGAGGAGGAGAGGTTTTTTCGACCTATCTGAAAAAAACCCGAACAAGGGTTGAATGATTGAAGAAGTGAAGTTGGCAGCCATAAGGATGATACCGGTTACAGTATAAGATAGAGAGAGGTTTTCCTTGATATAAGGCAATATCGCAGGCAGTGCCCCTTGATAGATGTCGGTAACCATATGTCCCAGGGAAAGCAGCAGCAGGATTCTGAGGTTGTATTGTCTCATGCGGATAATGTATCATATTTTAAATGTGAAAAGTCATTAAAACAACAGGGAAGACCGTAGTCACCATAAAGAATTATCAAGAAAAGACTTGATTACCCCTTTATGTTGATCTATCGTTTTTCACCGTGTTTTGTAAGGGTATGGTCACAAGTTGGTCACAAGATGTTAGGCGGGGGCCGGGGGCAGACCCCCTATTTGAAGATGGCTCAGTACTCAGCGCGGAGGTAAACGCAAAATATCAAAGTCGAGGATATGCCCCCCCCGTGCAAGACCTGTGATCCTGTATGTCTTTACCCATGCGAACCCTATAAACAATTTTTGGGGAATAAAGGTGATTAGCTTAACATATACAAGACATAAAAAATTTAAAATGGTGCGGGGCCTCCGTGTTTTCTTTTTTTCCTGAAATCGTTAAGTTGTAAAATTTACTTTTTATAGTAGATTTCTATTGTGAATCGTGATCAAAAAAATCGAATTTTGATGGTAATTTAAATACTGCTAGATCACCCAGGAAGAAATTCATTATTTGATGTCCCTTGACCTGTCCGAGAACGAAGCGACATCGACGATTATCAGAGGATTTCTTAGTGTCGATATACTGAGAATGCCGTCTCAACTGCAGTGGGAAATCGACCGTGCCGTGGATTTAAGCGAAAAAGAATTGATGTGAGGGGATATAACATACTGGTATGGATACTCCGATCAGAATCGGTATACTGGGTGGAGGGTTTGGAGGGCTTTACAGCGTTTTTCACATCCAAAAACATCTGGGATCACAAGCAGACATCACGCTGATAGACCGGAATAATTATTTCCTCTACACACCTATGCTCCATGAGATGTCTACAGGAACAGTCAATCCACGCCATGCTGTCGTCCCGATACGCAAGATTGTTAACCCGAAACAAGTCCATATTCGATGCGAAGAGGTTGTTTTGGTTGATCTTGCAAAAAAATCAATACAGACAACATCAAACCGCTTTGAATTTGATTTTCTCATTATAGCTCATGGAAGCACGTCAAACTTTTATAATTTACCGGGAGTAGAAGAGAATGGGCTAACCTTTAAAAGGATTGGTGACGCCACAAACATCAGGAACTGGATTATTGAAGTTCTGGAAAAAGGCGCACTTGAGAATAATCTAGATGAGAGGAAAAAGATTCTGACCATCAATGTAGCAGGCGGCGGTTGCACGGGTATCGAGCTTGTTTCTGAAATTGCACAATTTATTCATGAGATCCTTGGTAAAGATTATCCGGAAATCGACCGGCATGATGTGACTATAAATCTAATTGAGGCCACTGGAAAAATTCTTTCCTCCTTCCCAGATTATCTTGCAGAAGTTGCGCACAGAAGACTTATGGATATGGGCATCCGGATACACTTGGATTCGCCAATCCAGTGGGTCAATGAAAAAGCCATAGGGATTCGCGATGGAAGAAAACTTCCCAGGGGTTTGATGATCTGGGCGGGTGGGATAATGGCCAATCACCTGGACATGGAACCCAATGTAAAGAGGGATTGGTGCAATCGGATCATTGTTGATGAATCACTCCAGGTGCCGTCTTTTCCAGGGATTTATGTCATTGGGGATGCTAGCCATACCCATGAAGACAAGAGACCGCTTCCGGCAACGGCATCCGTTGCTGTTCAACAGGCCCGTTATGCAGCACTTCACATTCATTCGAGTATCCAAAAATCGAACATGGAACCGTTCCGGTTTAATTACAGGGGAGACATGGCTTCCCTTGGTTTCATGTTCGGCGTATGTGAGATTTATGGATGGCAGTTTAAGGGATTTATTGCATGGATGATCTGGAAGCTCTTCAAACTTGCCATGATGCCGCGCTACAAAAACAGGTTCCAGATCCTGGCAGATTGGGTTCTCACATTTATCTTCAAAAGGGACACCTCCAGGCTGTCCTGAATCAAAAAGGAAAGGAGATTGCCCATATTCTGGCGAGACGGATTGACAATATTTGAATCAGTAAATGCGTCACGAGGCTGCACAAGAGATGAGGAGAGTTCCCTCGAAGCGGACTTCAAACCACCTCATCAGCGATGGTAAAGAGCCATTGTGGTGAGCGTTAAGGAAAAGGCAGGGCAAGACTCTGTCAGGTGAGAATCAGCGAGGTGAGTGCAAGCGAACTGCTTCAGGTGTCGGTAGGTAGGAGATATCCGTAATTTCAAAAACAATATGTAGGGAGGTTATAAGATGACAGACATTAACGCTAATCAAAGCCAATCGAACATTTGGAAAGTTGTCAAGGTAGTGTCTGAAAACCACGACATTAACTCAGTCTATCTTGAAGGAACTAATGAGAAGTTTACCGGTAGAAAGGCAGGCCAGTTTGTATCTGTCATGATCATGAGCTCCGATGGATGGAGTGAGCCTCACCCATTTACGATATCCGGCGCGCCGGAGAACGCCATCCTGCGTCTAACTATCAAGAAGGAAGGAAGGAAGGAAGGAAGGTTCACTTCTGCTATCCCGGATTTGAAACCAGGTACTCCAGTAAAATGCATGGGACCCCTTGGTATCCCCTGTAAGGATATTGATATCAAGCCCTTAATCATCATGATGGCAGGGGGTGTCGGCATAACACCGTTCTTGAGTGTGCTGAGGCACTTCAGAAATATCAAGGCAGGCAATAAGGTGACGCTCTTCTGGGTGAATAAAACCATTGAAGATGTCTTTTCTTCAAAAGAGATTGAGGAGATGACCCAGGAACTCAAACTCACCGTTGTTCATTGTCTGAGTCGTGAAGACGATGTGCAGAGTTACTTTCAGCAGCTATACCCCCGTGTTTTTTATGAGAAGGGACGTTTGAGCGGAGATATCTTGAAAAGGCACAGTGTTTACAAGAACGCCGAATTTTACCTCTGCGGTCCACCTCCCATGATGGAGGCTGCCCTAAAAGAACTTGACAGTCTTAATGTGGATCTTTCGGCAGTTAAGCAGGAAAAGTTCTCTTATACGGCAGCTGTAAAATGAGATCTTTTAAGCCCGGGATAGCCGCTTTTGAAGGACATATATCCTTTCCCCTGAAAATTAATTATCCCAATAATACCAGTTCTTTACATTTGGAATAGCCAGATGCGGTTTCAAAAGTTCTCCTGCGTGCTCTTTGGCACCATTGGTTTGCACTTATGACCAGCTTTGGTCAGTTTCATCCCCGGGGTCTTTACCACCAGTAGGGGTCGACCTCTGTTTGACGGTATTTAAACTATGCCATTTCATAAGCAAACAGAGACCTCGGATGCAACTATAATTTTCATTCTTTTTCGTGCCGACTGGTCGGCATGAAGGTTCAAAGACAAAGCGTTACAGCTCTTCATACGACGGATTTGCTGAATGCCACTTGAAAGACGCACTTTTGAGCAGTTCAATTATTTCTTAAGGGAAAAGACTTCTATCTTCCTAAAAGCATTCAGGTGCTGATTTCATTTTTATAGTAGATTTCGAATGAAAATCGTGATCAAATAAACTGTAAGTTAATAATAACAGAAAAAATAGTCTTTACCCCTTCAAAACTGCATGAGTGTAATATGGATTGACTACTGAATCCCTGCAATCAAAAGAAAGCGTTGTTTATTTACATTGTTTGTGTTTCCGAAAGGTGATTTAAATCATTGAATATCTTAGGCGTCATAACTAGGGGGAACTATGGTGCGCTTTAGGACATTAATAATCTATCTTATCATCAGTATAGGTGTTACGTTTTTTGTCACAAATTTTTTACTGAATGAATTTTTAATGAAACCCTATAAGGTTGAAGTTGAACTATACAAAACGAAAGTAACAGTCTTGGAAAATGAAATTAAAAGTTTAAGAACGGCGCCGTCTTTGTCACCATCGCCAACAATTCTTCTTTCAGAGGTTCATAATCCGGCTCAGCAAACTCAGGTAGTGGCACCGCTCCAGCAAACCCAAGCCGAGGACAGGAAAGCGGCCGCAGAGAAAAAAGCTGCTGAAATAAAAGCGGCTGCAGAGCAGAAGGTGGCTGAGAAAAAAGCTGCCTGAGAAAAAAGCTGCTGCAGAGAAAAAGGCTGAGGAGAGGAAAGTGGCGGCAGAGAAAAAAGCTGCTGAAATGAAAGCAGTTGCAGAGAAGAAGGCGGCAGAGAAAAAAGCTGCTGCAGAAAAAAAGGCTGAGGAGAGGAAAGCAGCTGCAGAGAAGAAAGTGGCTGCAGAGAAAAAAGTAGCGATAGAGAAGGTGAAACCCATTCAGCAATCCCAGAAGAGTCAGGTAATAATCGCAAAGGGATGTGCGGATATTGGTAGAGATAATATGAACAATGGTGATTATCGTGGGGCCATAATATTATACTCTCAGGCAATAGAAAAAAATCCAAAAGACAGTTTATGCTACCGCTGGCTTGGTAATGCATATTTCAATCAGGGAGACAAGAAGCAAGCAATCAGGGAGTGGAAGGAAGCTGCAAAATTAGGTGATAGAATCATGCAATCGTATTTAGATAGTCTGCATGTAGACTATAACAATTAGATCTTGCAGAGTTGTAGCAAGGATGCATGTCTTGTTAACGAAAATAGCACATTACGATCAATAATCGTAGATTTACGATTTTCATATGATGTATGGACTTGTAGGAGACATCCACAATTTTGCCGATACGGCATTTTAAAAATTTAAGACTGTGTCGAAGTGGACAAGTTCCTTCCTAAAAGGAGTCAGTGGATAGATATCATTTTTATTGTAGATTTCTTATATAAATCGTGATCTAAAAAATGTAATTATATGATAATTAAATAAAAGTTCCAGATCCTTCAACTTTTCATGAGGGTATTATGGACTAGATCAGGAAACCCCCGTCTCTCAAAAGAAAGTGGGGGTTTTGTGTTTATAAGGGTTATTAAAATTAGGTGGAGTATATGAACGAAAAAAATTGGGTTATTGGTTCCAGGAATGGGTTTGATAAGGAGAAAAAAAATGAAAATTCAAGAGATTCGTAAGATTGCAAAGAAATGGGGTGTTGATACGAAGGTTGGCCGTAAAAAGGAGGATATCATCCGCGATATTCAGATGTGTGAGGGCTATGCACCATGCTTCTGTACGAAAGATTCATGCGTAGAGGATTGTCTATGGAAGGAAGATTGTGTGAATCTCAAATGATGTCCCCTGCCGGTTACAAAATTAACAAAATACCAAATCCTTATCAACGGAGAAAAAGGGGGAGAGTGAAAAGACCCGACCACAGAAAATAATATTCAATCCACCAATGGGTGCTTTCACCCCCATCAAATAAGGTGATCCCATAAGTAAGGTGGCTTCTTCAGACAGCATCATCGACGAGATTATCAGCAATAAAATGCTTTTTCTTATGACGTATCCTTCCCGACTTTTGCTGAAGGGCTCATTTGATTATTTTTATAACAAATGGATTTTCGCTGATCAACTGTAGTTGATGGTATAACAATTGTTAGGAAATACCTACCACTGATGGATGAAAATTTATATAGATAATAAACACATGGAACAGCAGAAAGGATCCATGA